>CANGOA010000147.1 GCA_947455255.1 Flavobacteriia bacterium
CGAACCCATTCGTTAAATGTTGGATTTTGAGAATCTGCAAGAACATCTTGTTTGGAAAGAATGGTTGAAGGAACCGCATAGTCAGCCTGTTGTTCAAACACACGGAAATCAGTTGTGTTTTCAAATTGAACCGCTGTACGTTCAACTTCAACTAGTCTTACAAATTCTTCAAAACCAACTTTCGCAATTAAATATTTTAAACGTGCTTTATTTCTACTATTACGTTCTCCGTGTCTGTCAAACACACGAATCGAAGCTTCAATGTATGGGATAATTTCTTCTACTGGTAAAAATTCAAACGCCGTTTTTGCTAATAAAGGTTGCGCACCTAAACCACCAGCAACAAGCACTTTAAATCCTTTTACACCATTTTCAATTTTTGGGATAAATCCAAAATCATGGATAAAAGCAAATGCATCGTCGGAGTCATTTCCACTGAACGCAATTTTAATTTTACGACCTAATTCTTGTCCGAAAGGTTTGCGTAAAAAGTAACGGAAAACCAAATCCGCATACGGAGAAACATCAAAAGGTTCAGAAGGATCAATACCTGCCGTGGAACTAGCTGTGACATTTCGAACTGTGTTACCACATGCTTCCCGAAGGGTAACGTCGTCTTTTTCCAACTCTTCCCACAAAGCAGGTGTGCGATCCAAACTTACATAATGTATTTGTATATCTTGACGGGTTGTTATGTGTAACTTCCCAGTACTGTACTCATCCGACACATCCGAGATTCTGCGTAATTGTTTCGTAGTCACTTTACCAAAAGGCAATTTGATACGAATCATTTGTACACCTTGCTGACGTTGTCCGTACACACCACGCGCTAAACGCAATGCTCTAAACTTATCATCTGAAATCTTTCCATCTTTAAACAATTCAATTTTCTTACCTAAGTCGATTATATCCTTTTCTACTATCGATTTAGTATGAATTGAGTTTAAATTTTGTATTCCTTCTCTAAATGTTGCCATTATACTTGTTTTGGGTTTATTTGAATGTTAATTACAAAACGAATTTTCTAAAAACAGGACAAAAATAGAACCGATATTTTAAATACACAAGAAAAAAGCGAATAAATTTCTAATAATCTATGGATTTAATAGGAGTTATAAACACAATGTGTTATTAATCAACAGTTTAAACTAAAATATATTTAAAATAAAAGTTAAAACATTTAAAAAAAGTGTAAAATTTTTGATTAAAATAAGATGAAAATTAAATATATTCTACTAATATTATAGAATTAATAGTACACATAAGATGAGAATATACAAATTTGGAGGAGCATCCTTGAAAAATGCTCAAGGAATCAAAAATGTTGGAAAAAATATATTAACAGACAAAGACATCAAAAAAGGTGTAATTGTTTCTGCTATTGGAAATACAACGAATCAATTAGAAGAAATTGTAGAAGCCTTAAAAACCAATAATCAAGTTACATTTCGTTACCTCGTTGACCTACTCTACCGTAGTCATATTCAAATAGCAAGTGATTTATTGACCGTTCGTTTAAATGTCACTCTTGACTTTTTAGAGCAACAATTTGTTTACCTCAATGAGAAAATTCATAAACCATTTTCAGAAAATGAAGATTATGAATACGATCAAATCGTTTCTATCGGAGAAATAATAAGTTCCAAAATACTAGAAGCATATTTAACAGAAAATGTTAGCAATGTAACTTGGATCAATGCGAAGGAGCTTATTCGTACGAATGCAAATTACAAACAAGCAGAAGTAGATTGGACGAAAACAAACGAGCTAATTTTGAATAAATATTCTGATATTGAGAAAAATACAAACATATTCATTACACAAGGTTTCATTGGAAGCACGCGTGAAGGAATCACAACAACGCTTGGACGTGAAGGTTCAGACTATTCTGCAGCCATCTTTGCTTACACATTAAATGCGGAGAGTTTAACTATTTGGAAAGATGTACCAGGTATGTTAAATGCCGATCCTAAATGGTTTGACGAGACAATTCAACTACCACACATTTCCTTTCAAGAAGCAATTGAATTGGCATATTATGGCGCGAATGTGATCCATCCAAAAACAATCAAACCACTTCAAAACAAAAATATTCCATTGTATGTGAAATCGTTTATCGATCCTACTTTACAAGGCTCCATCATAGACGCGGAGATACAAGATGATACACTTATTCCTTCGTTTATCTTTAAAATGAATCAGTTAAAAATTAGTATAACTCCAAAAGATTTTTCTTTTATTGCTGAAGAAAAATTGAGTCAAATTTTTAATTCTATTTCATCTGTAAATGCACACATCAATTTAATGCAGAATTCTGCGATCAGTTTCGACTTTGTAATTGATAATAAAAAAGGGGTACGCGAGTTGTTAACCAAGGAGTTTGAAAAAGAATACACCATCAGTTTCAAAGATGAATTGGAATTAGTCACCATTCGTCATTACGACCAAGAAACAATTCAACGCGTCATTTTAGACAAAGAAATTATCTTAACGCAACAAACCAAACACACGACACGTATGTTGATGCGTGATTTATTATAAACTAAGTTACTTTTTCACCATTCTCCCTGCTCCCTATTTTTATAAAATTGCAAAGAATGAACGTATCAAAGCCTTTGTGGATGGAATAACAGCTGCTGTTGTTGGAGCATTGGTTGGTTCCGTACTCGTTATTGCAGGAAAATCTATTGTCGATATTCCAACTGCTTTCATAGCTTTACTCAGCGCAGCAGTATTGATTTACACCAAGAAAATCCAAGAACCACAACTCATTCTATTAGCTGGAATCATTGGATTTGTGTTAAAATCGTATTTCATCTAATTTTTTTTCAATTTTAAATCATTAAAAAACAACAACTTAAAAAATATTTCAAAAAATATTTTTAATTCCTACTAATTCGATAGGATAAATAGTATATATTTGTATTCGTAAAATAAATGATGGCTAATTTATTTTAAAAAAGTAGTAACAAACTAAAAAATTAAAACAATGTCAACAGAAAACAAATTCACAACACAATTCTCCTTTTTCAACATATTTGTGATTTGGGGGGTAACATTTTTAGCAATTAGTTATGGATTAAAGGGCTTCCCTCCGTTCATACTTTCCGGTTTTCGTTTCACGATGGCAGGACTACTTTTATTAGGATGGATGCTTACAAAAGGAGAACGCGTAAATTCCTTAGCTAACCTAAAAAAGAATGCCATTACAGGGTTATTAATTTTAACTGGAGGAACAGGCTTGGTTGTTTGGAGTGAACAATACGTATCCTCCACAGAAGCAGCAATTGCTATCGCAACAGGTCCATTTTGGTTTATTGCAATCGATCGCAAAAATTGGAAACTTTACTTTTCGGATATTTATATTTCGACGGGTTTACTAATCGGATTTATCGGATTGTTGTTGTTCTTGAAAGGCAGTGTACACGAATCAGCGACACAAACCGTTGATAGTAGTAAACGCGTTATAGCATTTATAGTATTAGCCATAAGTTCAATTGCATGGGTACTTGGTTCCTTATATTCCAAAAACAATCCATCAACGCATTCGAAATACATGAACATTGCACAACAATTGACAACTGCTGGTATTGCAAGTTTTATCATTGCACTTGTTAGAAATGAATACACAGGCTTCCACATATCTGAAGTTCCAACTTCTGCTTGGATTGGACTGTTGTTCCTCGTATTCATAGGATCAATCGTAGCTTACGTATCCTACATCTATTTGTTAAGTGTCAAACCAGCAGCATTAGTTAGTACACATACGTATATCAACCCGATTGTAGCAGTAGTCTTCGGATGGTTGGTTTCCAATGAAGTAATCTCTCAAGTGCAATTCATCGGATTATTTATCATACTCATTGGAGTACTCTTTGTGAATTTTAACACGTATAAAATTTCAAAATACATTCAATTAAAAATTGTGCGATACAATCGCAAACTCATTAGAAGCGTACGTGTGGCTTTTAATATCCTGTAAATAAGTTTTAGTTGCCAATAGAACTTAAGTTATTAATTATTGTCGAATGAAGTTGTCTAAAAAGTGCCAACACTTCGTTGTTCTCGAATCAAAAATGCTCATTTACATGTGTAAACTGCGCTTTTTTCTTCTTCGAACGCCTCGTTTTGACAATTTTTAGTTCAACTTCTAAAACAAAATGGGTGTCTCGAATTAACGAACACCCATTTTAATTTAATCAAAAATCTCATGAAACAATCAAAAATTAACGCGTTTTTCCCTTTAATTCTCTTCGTGTTATTATACTTCGCAAGTTCCTTGTACTTTGCTGATTTTTACAAAACACCCATGCTAGTCATCTTGCTTCTAAGTGTATTAGTCGCATTTCTTCAATACCGAAAGGTGCCTTTTTCAGAGAAAATCACCGCATTTTCATACGGTGCAGGTGATGAAAACATCTTACTTATGGTGCTAATATTTTTACTAGCAGGAGCTTTTGGTCAACTTGGAAAAGAAATGGGTGCCATTCAAAGTGCAATTGACATTACCCTTCATTACATTTCACCCAGGTGGGTTGTATCCGGACTTTTTTTATTGGCATGTTTGCTCTCATTATCCTTAGGAACTTCCGTAGGAACCATTGCTGCATTAGCACCTTTAGCCGTAGAACTGAATAAACAAATTCATCTAGACATTGCACTTGTATTAGCTGCAGTTGTCGGCGGTTCGATGTTTGGCGACAACCTTTCGTTTGTTTCTGATACAACCATCGCTGCAACACGTACTCAAGGAGTTGGTATGAAAGAAAAATTCAAAATCAACTTTAGGTTAGTTTTACCTGCTGCAATTATTACTTTTTTTGCTTATTACTTCATCACACCAGATGCTGTTACCTATACAAAAACTGAAATCTATTGGTTCGAAGGTATCAAAGTGATTCCTTACTTATTCGTTTTTGGATTAGCTTTAGTAGGATTAAATGTCATTTGGACACTTGGAATAGGAATTGTCGCGACTATAATTATCGGAATTATTTTTAAATCAATTGATTACACTTCTGGGATAACATCCATACAAACAGGCATAAGTTCAATGTTTGACCTTAGTATGATTTGCATCTTAATTGGAGGACTTATCGGTATCCTTCGATTTCATGGCGGTATTGAGTACCTACTCCACCATGTCTCACAAAAAATAAATTCGCGTAAAAAAGCAGAATTGACCATTTCATTTTTAACAGGTTTGGTGAATAGCGCACTTGCAAATAACACCTTGGCAATATTATTGGTTGGTCCGCTTGCCAAAGAAATCGTTCAGAAAAACGATGTCGACCCCGCAAGAAGTGCAAGTATTTTAGATACAACTTCTTGTTTTGTCCAGGGTATCATTCCCTATGGTGCGCAACTGTTAACCGCGATAACAATCAGTAATTATACAACTTCTCCGATTGCTGTTATAGTTTACTTATTTTACCCGTTTTTAACTGGAATTTCGACGATCTTAAATATAATTTTCAAAAAAAATAAAAAATTTATTAAATATCCTACTAATTCAATAGAATAAGTATTATATTTGTACCACAATTACTTCTAGCTCTGCTAGTATAATTTATAAAGAAGAGGGGAAAGATTAGGCTTTGAGATCCTCTGGCAACCAACTATAAGTTCAATTTATGAATTGGAAAATCGGTGCCAAATCCTAACCCAATAGTGGGAATATAAATTAAAAATGAAAAAAAATGAAAAAACGAATGTGCTGTTGTTATTACGCTAATTAAAATTCGCTCAGCGAAAAAAAAGAAAAATCGTATAACTTATAACAACAAAAAAAATGAGAACTTTAAAAAACATCGATTTCCTAATCGAAAAAGCATATAAAAACACAATTACAAAACCAGAAGATGTACAAAAAAATGTATTAGAACACGAAAACATTTTATACATCAAAGACAAACAAACCGGACTAAAAGCAGTAATCGCTATTCACGACACGACCTTGGGTGCTGCTTTCGGAACAGTGAATATCCAACAATATGACCACGTCAATAAAGCGTTTGAGGATGTAATAAAGTATTCGCGATCAGCGACCTACAAAGCAGCTTTAGCAGGACTAAGCATTGGTGGAGCTCACGCTATATTACTAGCAAACGAAGATGAAACGGTAACTCCAGAACAATTACGAAAATTTGGTACATATATCAATATTTTAAAAGGTAAATTTATTGCAACTCCGAGTTCATCGATTAATACAGAGGAATTCAATTTCATCAAAGAAACGACCAATCATACGATTAGTTTCCAACGCAAAACGTTGAATATTTCTACATTTACTGCTTATGGAACGTTGGAAGGAATCAAAGCATCAGCATTCTATTTATGGGGATCTGAAGAATTAAGAAATCGTAAAATTGTTGTTCAAGGTGTTGGAAAGGTTGGTACTCAAATCGTAGAATTTCTTGTGAAAGATGGAGCTGATATCACGATTGCTGATACAGACTATAACAAAGTGGAAGCACTACTAAATCGTTTCCCTCACTTAAATGCCATCGCCCCTAAAGATGTATTCACGCATGAAGCTGACATACTAATTC
>CANGOA010000148.1 GCA_947455255.1 Flavobacteriia bacterium
CCTGTTACTGATATCTCCATGTGTTCTATTTCTTGAACGACTTGGAGTTTGAAACTCATTGAGTAATCACTTTGGGTGCGTTTTTCATAAACTACTTTTTCTGCTTTTTCCATAACGATAAAAATTATGTATCGCTATTTCAGGACTAGACAATACACAAAAAACAAAGGGTATCACGATTTCTCGGATACCCTTTGTTTATAGATGATTTACTTGAATTACAATCCGAATCCGATGTAATCTTTCTTACCGCTTTTAGTCATTACTTCTAATAATATCCCACGATTACCAGAACTTAATTTACTTGTTAATTGTTCAACAGATTCAACTGGATCATTGTTTATTTTGGTAATTATCATACCTTCTTCAACGCCAAGTCCTTTTAATTTACCAGCGTTTAATGTTTTGATTTTAACTCCATAAGCAATGTTTAATTCTTTCTTTTCTTTATCTGTAAGATTCACAAACACCGCACCTAATGCACTTGTCTTGGAAACTTCATTTTTATTCATTAAAGATGTTGAACCCTCAACATTTCTTAGAATGACATCAATGGTTTCAGTAACTCCTTTCTTTGTTCTTATTGTTAATGTTACATTGTCTCCAGGGCGACGTTTGCCTATTTCTTCTTGTAACTCTGCTGAAGAATTCACTTCTTTCATACCGACTTTTAAGATAACTGAACCTTCTTTTATCCCTGCTTTGTCAGCACTTCCATCTTCGTTTACTTTAGAGATGAATACACCTTTTAAGGATGGTAAATCGTTTTTTTCTTTAATTTCTTGATTAACATCTGAAATTTGAACACCTAAGAAACCACGTTGTACGATACCAAAATCAATTAAATCACGCATCACTTTTTGAACTAAGTTGATTGGAATAGCAAAAGAATATCCAGAATAACTTCCAGTAGGAGAGGAGATCGCTGAGTTAATTCCAACTAATTCTCCTTTTGTATTTACTAGTGCTCCACCACTATTTCCTGGATTCACAGCTGCATCCGTTTGAATAAAAGATTCAATAGGTACAACGTTGTTATTCGTTCTATCAGTTAATAAGTTGATATTACGCGCTTTTGCACTTACAATCCCTGCCGTTACAGTGGATGTTAGATTGAAAGGATTTCCAACTGCTAATACCCATTCGCCAACTCTTAAATCGTCACTATTCCCTAATGAAATTGGTTTTAAATTAGGTGCATTTATCTTTAAAATAGCAACATCTGTTGAAGGATCTGCACCAACTACTGTAGCAGTATATTTAGAATTATCATTTAAGATAACTTCAATTTCACTTGCATTGTCTATTACATGGTTGTTTGTGACAATGTAACCTTCCGAAGATACAATTACTCCAGAACCTGATCCTGAACCATATTGTTTAAATTCACGATTCCCGGAACCTGGACCATAAAAAAATTCAAAAAACGGATCTTGTTGTACTGTTGTTTTTACAACCTTAGTAGTTACGTGAACTACAGAATTAATAGTGCTTTCAGCTGCGTCAACAAAATTCTCTGTCATCATTGGGTTGGATCCCATGGAAGCAAATCGTGCATTATGATATTGATTACCATCTAATACTTCATCACTTAAGGATTTGTATGGACTATTAAAACATAAAAATAAACCCAAAGGTAACATCCCTCCGAGTAAACCCAAGCCTAAAAATTTAAAATGTGTCTTCATTGTATGTTTTCTTTATAGTTAGACTACAAAAATAACGAAGAATGTTAAAAATTAGTTTTAGAATCTTGTTAAGGAATGTTAAGTCAAAGTCCTTGTATATAGATAAGGAATATTTTTTTACATTTAATCATTGCTGATATCAGTAAAAATATCGTATATTTGTGTCGGGTAAGTCTTTTACGACTAGCTCCTTCTGACTCCTCCAGGACGGGAACGTAGCAAAGGTAAGAGGTTGAGCGGTGCGATAAAAGTAGCTTACCCTTTTTTTGTGCCTTTATTTTTCCCTATGAATACCAACGAAATATTTAAAAAAACAGGATTGGAACAACCAACTCCTATGCAAGATCATTATTGGAAAAATAATGAACCATTCTCTATTTTTTTATCGAACACAGGAAGCGGAAAAACATTGGCGTTTTGTGTGCAATTAGAGGTACAGTTACAAATGGATGTATTTAATGGACAAGTTTTAATACTATGTCCTACACGAGAACTAGCAGGTCAAGTTGCTAAAAATTATGCTTCGTTAAAAACGGGAAGAAAAACTGTTTTATGTTACGGTGGTCACTCTGTGAAAAATGAAAGTTTACAATTGCAAGAATTTCCTCAAGTCGTTATAGCTACCCCAGGTAGAATTTTAGATCACCTAAAACGAGGTACATCAGGATTAGCAGGTTTTTCTCATCTTGTTATAGATGAGTATGATAAAACACTAGAGATGGGTTTTTTAAATGAAATCATTCAGATTTATCAGTATACAAATACCTTAAAATCTATTCAGTTGGTTAGTGCTACCGAAATTGAATCTTTACCGGATTTTTTAGGAGAATTTAAATTCTCAACCCATAATTTTATAGAAGAAGAACGACCTAATTTAAGCTACTATTGTGTGGAAGCTACTGGTCACGATAAACTATTTGCATTAGTTTCTTTCTTGGCTTCAAAGGATTTTGGTCCCGTATTAATCTTTTGTTCATTTAGAGAAGCAGCAGAACGAATCTCTCAACACTTAAATGAATATGGTAAATCAAACGTTTTATTTCATGGTGGTATGGAACAAATTGACCGTGAACGTGCGTTGGTGAAATTTAGAAATGGTTCTGCAAATTGTTTAGTTTGTACTGATTTAGCAGCTAGAGGAATCGATATTCCTGAAATTGAAGCGGTATTTCATTACCAATATCCACATACAATTCAAGATTTTACCCATCGTAATGGGAGAACTGCTCGTATGAAAAAAGACGGGAATGTATATTTAATGCGTTCAGAAGAAGAACCTTTACCACCTTATGTAAATACCTTTACTATTGATATCTTAAAGGCACCTGAAACGATTGGAGAATTTAATGAATCAAAGTGGATTACCTATTATTTATCAGCAGGTAGAAAACACAAAATTCGTAAATTGGATGTGGTAGGTTTCTTTTTACAAGAAACAGAGATTCAAAAAGAAGAGCTTGGAATGATTGATGTTTATGATACCTATACGTATATAAGTATATCCAAAAAACGCAAAAAATATGTTGAATCGTTATTCCCACGAGTTCGAATCAAAAAACAACCTGTATTGATTTCAAAGTGTAGGTAATTATTCAGAATCCATTGTTTAAATGTAATTTGATTGTAAAGAATTACCCATACAATATTCTCTATTTTTGTGAGTTATCTCTATAAAACAAAAATATGAACAGAGTTGTATTCATTACCATTTTATTTTTTCAATCCCTTATTTCTTTTTCACAAGAAAACAGCAAATTAACAGCTGAAGAAAAGGCGTATTTCTTTCATATTGTTCGAAAAAGTCCAATTTTGGAAAAGAACATCGGTCGTTATATCGAATACAAAGGTCCACAAATAAGTTTTGCAAGTGGTGATTTAAATTACGATTCTATAGAATCAATTATTATCAATAATCCAAGTTTATTATTTATTCGATCTTCTGAAATTGCTAAATCACCGAAAGGTTTAATTGCAGAAGCTGCTAACAAAATGGCTTTGATGGAGTTAAATAAAATTCTTTTGGCAAAACGTTTTGATAATGAGGAAGAAATTGTGATTTATCAATCAAAGCTTCAAAATTTTGAAGATTTATTATTAAAAAAACTACCTAGATCTGCTGTAAAAGAAAACAATAAAGGAGAAGAATATCCACATAAAAAATTATACAATGTACTTGATCCAGTTTTAAGTTTTGAAGAAAAACGTGAAATGATAAGTTCGTTTTATTTCATGACTAAAAGTGATCAGTTAAATGCTTTGGATGCAATTAATTATGCAGTTAATCAATACGTTGAAAATAGAACGTACTATATTTATAAATCACTAGGAGGGGAAGCTGAGTTTTTTACAAATATTTTAGTTGCAGCAGGAGATGGGAGTAATACAACAGGTTTATTAGATGAACGTGAACGCGATGAACAAGGGAGATGGAACAAAGGATTACCGAAAGCTGTAGGATTGTTTCCTTACCAATTAGAAATGATAAGTGGTGAGAAAGGTGAAAATATTATAGAGACTAAGCGATTTACTGTTAATCAATTAAAAACAGTTGGACATAACAAAATAACCAATCTACATTTTGATGTATGGGGGTATAATTCAAAAAAACAAACTACTGTTGTCATAGAGAAAAATGGACTTTCTTATCATTTGTTTGGTTCAGGAAGTACACGTTTTCTCTCACCTGATTCGTCATTTTCAGATGGAGCTACTTTTCAAAGTGTCATCAATGAATTAGAATTTGTCAAAATCAAAAAACTGAACGATATGATTTCTGGTAAACGTGGTTTTGATTATTGGATAAGTCATTATGAAAAGAAAAAAGCGCAAAGTGCAAAAGACATAAAAAAGTTAGAATTAGAATATAATGATTTTGGTAACACTTCGATTATTACAAAAAATAAGATGTCTCGTAGAGGCAAAAAGGCTATGAAAAAATCGAGAATGGAACGACCAAATGAACAAATAGACCCTAAAAAATCAGCAGATATTAAACCAAAAACAGATTCACAACGCGATAAAAGATCCATAGTTCAAGAAGAATTGATAAGTGAGAATGAAAAATATAAATCGTATGTTGCGAATATCAAAAATTTAAAATACGAAAAAGAAAATGCAGAAAAAATATTAGCTGAATACAAATTGAAATTAAATTATTATAATAGTTTAATGGGGACAAATTGGGCGAAATTTTCATACAAAGAAGGTTTGTACACATTTAGTGATTCTACTACTTTTGATATGTTGACCCAAGAGTTTCAATTTCCAGAAAGTGAAGAAGTTGACACCTTTGAAGTACGATTATTAGCCATACCTTATTCGTGTCTTTCAAAACAGGCTGACGAAGTAATGCTACACATTCATATGACTGATGCTGAACCTGAGTATGATGCTCGTTTGCAAATTCGTTTAGAAGATGCTTTTGAATCTGATAAATATACCCTAGATAGACAATTGATTTCAAAAGAGGATAGTGTTGCTGTTAAACAATTTTTTGAATCCATGTTAAACAAAAAACTTCCGATTTATATTAAGGCTAAAGGAAATGGAGTAGGTATGTGGAATGGATTTAAAACAGTGAAATCACCTAAAGTAGGTGAGTTAAGTTCTTATCCTGGTAGTACACCTGAAGCACGACGCGATTCGCGTATGGATACATCGTTTGTGCGATTACGTAAAACAGAATTAATCATCAAAACAAAGAATAACATTACGTTTGAAGTGAATTCATTCACTGATCCTGTGGCAAGTAATTTAGAGATTAAAAATCCTTCCATTCTTGCTACGATGGATAAATATGATTTCACGAAGAATGATATACTAAGTGCGTATCGTACTGCGTTTATCTTAAAGAAAATGCGTCAAGAATTAAATATATTGGCAGGTGAATATTTGGACCAACAAACAGCTAAAATCGTGCTTGATCGTCTGAATTCAGAAGTTGATAAGGCTAAGATTTATGTCGGTAAAACAAGCTTTAAATTGAAGGATTTATTGCCTTGATGATCATTCCCCAAAAAATTCTTTATGAAAATTTACTAAAAACAACTTCTCACTAGCTCGTGTAAATCCGGTGTATAGCCATCGAAAAAAGGGCTGATCCAACATCTCTTCCGTCAGATAATCATGGTCTAAAAAAACTACCGGCCATTGTCCACCTTGTGATTTATGACAGGTAACAGCATAGGCATATTTGATTTGCAAGGCGTTAAAATAAGGGTTTTTAGTAATCAATTCATAGCGCTTCTTTTGGTTCCGTTCATAAGCATACTCTTGTTCGAGTGCAAAGAATAATTTTTTCATTTCAGTACGTGGCAAATTGGGTGTTTCGATGTTTAATGTATCTAACATCAATACAACTTCGAAATCGCCGATGTTTGGATAATCAATTAATTCTACACGCGCAGTTACAAATGTAAAACCATACAATGTTTCTTGACGAATGATACGATTCAACTTCAACATTTCACCATTCGCTATGAAACCAGCCTCTGAACTCTCTTCTAACCAAAAGTAATTGTTACGAACCACCATCAATCGGTCGCCACCACATAATTCTTCTTCGCGGTATAAAATCCGATTTCGAACATTTTGGTTGTACAAATTAGCGCGTTTGTTCGACTTAGTAATAATCATCACGTCATCAAAACTGTAATCTGAATAGGCACGTTCTAGTTCGTCTTGTAATTCATCGCCTTGTAAACGAACGACATCCTTTTGTCCCGTAATTTCGATTACTGGAAATTTCTCTCCTTGGTAATTGCGAA
>CANGOA010000149.1 GCA_947455255.1 Flavobacteriia bacterium
AATTTCTAATCCTGCTTGTACTTCAGCCATAATTTTGTTTTTTAGTTAAAACAAAGTTATACCTTTTGGTTTAGAATATCAAAAAGTAAGGACTTAAAAATATTTTGAATAAAATAATCTATTTAGTATATTTGATTAAAAAAGAAAACATGGCTTTTACACTACATGTTAATGACTCGACAAATCCTAAAGTACTTGCATTTATGGAATACGTTAAATCATTGGATTTTGTAAAAGTAATTGAGGATGAAATTTCTACATATCCATCCATGTCTGATAAAGAAATTATTGATCGTGTATTAGTCACTCGTCAAGAAATCAAAGAAGGAAAATTAATTTCACAAGACGAATTATTAGAAAAAATCAAGAAGTGGTAATTATCCTTGTGGAAATTCCCCGTTTTTCTTTTGTTCTTCGATGTCCTTATCAACCACTTCTAATTCTTGAAAAAATTCTTCCCCATAAGCACGGATAATCGGTTCTTTTAAAAACTTGTACACCTTTACATCTAGCTGCTCACCACAAGCACATGCTGGAGAACAAATATCCCAGGTATTGTAATTTAAGGCTTCAAATTCCTTAAACTTCTTTGCTCGAATAGGATATAAATGACACGAAATAGGTTTTTTGAAATCTAACTTACCGTCTTTATGCGCTTGTTCAATCGCACACAATGCCGTTCCTTTGTCGTCAAAAGCAACAAAAGCACATTCTTTCTCATTGACTAAAGTCGTCACTGGCTCATTATCCCAATCCATATAAAACACCCCCGTTTCTTCAACAGCATCAATACCTTCTTGACGCATATATGGTTTAATAACTTCCAAGTTATCTTCCATGATAGAAACTTCTTCAAAGGTCAATGGAGCGCCAGAATCACCCTCGATACAACAAGCACCTTTACAAGCGCTCAAGTCACACACGAATTTTTTTTCGAAAAGGTCTAGGGAAACGATTTTATCTTGGATTTCTAGTAGCATAATAGAGATAGATTTGAGTGTAAAAATAGTAAATCACTTTATAGAATGAATAAAATAGTTTAAATTTGCTTAAAAGACTAAACTATGAAAGCTCAAAGTATAACTTTTCAAACCAAAAATGCTAAGGACTTAAATATTCTTAAGGCAATAGGAGAAGCTTTACATTTACAATTCTCAATTTCTACAACTACAGAAACTAGCTATGATGCAGATTTTGTAAAAAAAATTGAAGAAGGAATCAACGATAAAAACAAGGGAAATTTCACGTCAATTTCGAGTGAAGATTTAAAAAATCTATGGAAATAGTTTTTACTCCAAGAGCTACCGAAGATCTTAATTTCTTCATTAAATCTGGTAATAAAAGTATTTTAAAAAAGATTTCCCAATTAACCGACAATATGAGAATTAATCCTACTCAAGGATTGGGAAAACCTGAACAACTCAAACATTCGTTAAGTTCATGTTGGTCTAGAAGAATTAACAAAGAACATCGAATCGTATATCAAATAGAAGAAAATAGAATTTTCATTTATTCTCTCAAAGGTCATTATTAGTCTTCTTATCTTTTTTCCTGATTAACGTAGAGATTTCAACATCTCCTCCATGGTATCAAACGTAAAATCTGCAAGAATTAATTTAGGATTTGGATAATGTGTTTTCTCAGGTATGCAAACCACCTTCATACGGGCAGCTTTTCCTGAAATGACACCATTGATACTGTCTTCTATGACTAAACATTTTAAAGGATTAACCCCTAATTTTTCAGCGGTAGTTAAATATACAGCTGGATGTGGTTTACCATAGGATTCATGTTCTGCCGAATGTGTAAAATCGAAATAGTGTTTGATGGATAAAGTTTCTAATACACAATCAATTAAAACGGAGTAAGAAGATGTAGCTAAACCAATTTTTAATCCTTTTTGTTTTAAAAATTCTAAGGTATCTAATACACCAACTGATGGTTTTCCATTGGCAGAAATTAGTTCGACCATTTTTTCTACAATGCGTTGTTCTACTTCTTCAGGACTAACTCCTTCCCAAGGACTATGTTTGTACCAATAGGCAATTACCTCATCGATACGTAAACCAACAGTTTGCTGAAAATCTTTGACTGTTAATGGACATCCCACGGAATGAAATACCTCTCCCATCGCAATTTTCCAAACTGGCTCAGAGTCAATTAACACGCCATCCATGTCGAAAATTACGGCTTCAAAATCGGCAATATTTAAATGTTCATTCATTTGATTTCCATTTTATAAAGTTTTCCTCCTCCGACTATTTTTTGCACCTCATCTGTGAGAAATATGGTTTGATTATCTTTTGTTATCAATGCTTCCTTTTGAGAATATGGTTGCGTGAAATGCTGTTCTTGATACAACCATTTTCCTTGTTGGTAGTGATAAATCAAAAATCGATTATAGGTTAACAAATAGAGTTTATCCTTACAAATCGTTGCTGATGTAACTGCATCTTTCATAAATCCTTTTGTACCGATAAATAATTCAAAACTTTTGCGCGCTAAGTATTTCCCGGGTGTTGCAGGTAGTTTATAACAATACGAATATCCATGAAAAGGTGTCGCGCGACATTTCGTAAAAAGCAACAAAGAATCATTTTGAAAAGTAATCCCTTCTGCATCAAAATTCAATAAAGAGTCACTTGGAGGAAATGATTTTTGTTCAGGATATGAAAAAGAGATTAATTCTGCCATAACTTTTTCTTTACCCAATAATTGGTTCATGTTAACCTTATATATCTTTAAATCTTTACGGTTGTTATTATTGTTACCGATATCTCCTATGTACAAGTTTCCTTGATTGTCAGTGCAAATATCTTCCCAATCGGTATTACTTGCATTTTCAACAAGCACTTGTCCAACAAGTTTCCCTTTTAAATTAATAAAATACAACAAGGGCTTATCACCGCTATCATTATGTGTAATAAGAAGTGTATCGTTATAGAATACTAAGCCTGAAGATTCACTGATTTGGTTTGGTAAAGTTCCGACACGTATTAGTTTTTGACCTAAAATTGCAGAAGAAATACTACTAAATACTAGAACGAGTAATAATAATCTCATTATTTAACCTTTAATGAATTGTCCCTAAACGCACTAGGGCAAAGTGCAGGAATATATTTTAATGCAAAAGGAAGAATAACAGATCCACCGGGGATAATAAAGATAATAACAGATGGGATTACCATTGCCAAATCTAAAGATTGATGCTTAACTTTTTGACGTTCATCTTCTGTTAAATCTGTTTTAAATGACTTCCCCCATAGCGAAAACAATTCTCCTGTTTCTCTACCCTCTACACCAAATTTGTATCCATTTCGTCTTCGAATTCTGGTCCACTTAAAACCTGATTCGTTATACCATTTTGAAATCTGATCATCACATTTATCGTAATTTGTAGTGGATTGTTCACCTGTTTTTATGGACCCATTTGTAAAATGAGTAGTATCTTCATTTTCAAATTTTTCAGTTAACAATCTTCTTTCTTTCCACGAAATCCGAGCTGATGCCACATAAAAATTAAACAATTCCTTTTCCTTGCAATTCAAAATGAAATCTTTTCGTGCTTGTTGCACTACAAATGCAATCGAAGTATGAGCAAGTGAATCATCCATTACTTTTGAATATTCAATCCCAGTGGTAAGATAATTTTTATACTGAATAACTTCATTTAATAACAATGCATTGGCTTGTGAACGATACCACATTGGATTTTTGAACCAATTCCTCGGAACTTGAATTTTATGAGTAATCGTTAATTCTAAAAAGTCCATTTTGACTATTTTAGTCAATAGTTTAGTTGTATCTGCATGATAAAATACACTCAGAGAATTAATAAATTCATCTAAGTTTTTCGATGGTATTCCTTTTGATTGAATATAAACATTTAAAAAATATTCAAAAAGTAATAATTTACTTTTATCCTTCTTGGTCCAATATTGATCTGATATTTGAGACGCATAAAGTAACGTCGGGTATAGATCTGGCAAATGAGTACGATCTAAGGCAAGCGTTTTTTCATGGATAGTCGGAATTTTTACATTTTCTTTTAACTTAATATACCCTTTCACATATAAATCTTCATATTTGTTTATCCATCCACGAGAATTTGGATATAATGAGGTCAAATTGGAAGACTGTGCTTGTATAAAAACAACAAACACACCAACAAAAACGGTTACTATAAATCCTTTAATCTTCAATTTCGTTATCTCTAAATGCAGATGGAATCAAATCTGGAATGATTTTCATGACAATCGGGAGAAGTATAGCACCCCCAGGTAACATAAAAATAGTAATTGCTGGCATGGTCTTTAATAGGTCCATGAATTGAGTTTTTACTTTTTCTTTCTCCTCTTTTGATAATTCCTCTTTCGTGGATTTTTTAATTAAAAGCATTAACTCCTTACTCTGTTTTAATTCTAAAGCAAGTTTGTCTTTATTTCTTCCTAAAATTTTTATCCATCGCTTAGAGACATTACCATATAAATGTTCTACCGCATTTTTATTTTGAAGAAAGGATATTTTATCGGTATGATTTAAAACAAATTGTTCAATAGTTACAATTGTTTCATTTAGTTCTTCACGTGGAATATGCAAGAAATCACAAAACTTTAATAAAAAATCTTTTTCATTAACTAGTGTCTCTTGATTCGTATAAATGGTCAATACAGAAATGTCTATTAAAAAGCGTTTAAACATCCAAATATGTGAGAAAATAGCAGACAAATCTGTTAGAGATGCACCGTTTTTTATGTAATATAATGCTTGTTTTTTGCGTTGTTCGTTCAAATTTGCAGACGCTAGGAACACATCAAACATCGCTTTTTCTGCAGGTTGAAGTTCACCATCAGAATATCCAGTAAATACAATTGTTTTTAATACATCTAACGCTAACTCTTCATAATTCGATTCTACAATCGTTTTATGCGTTTTAATATATTCATGATATAAAATAACATCTAGGTATACAAATGAATTGCTTAGATAATTCACCCACAATGCATTATCTCTAAAATTCAATTTTATATCTGTCCGTTTTTCAAGTATATTTTCTAATTTTTCAACTGAAGTTTCTTTTTTGAAAAAACCCATTAATTTGCTAATCGTTGGTGAATTATGTTTCCCATAAAACGCTAACAATGAAGTTAAAAAATTATCAAAATCATGGACTGCATCCCCTCCATTCAATACAAATATAAAAAGGTGAGATTCAAATAATAACAGGGTTAATTTTTCCTCTGTAGTCCACGAATTTCCATCTACTTCCGTAGCAAATAACAATTCGGTAGGGAATCCAAAAACGATGCCCGATTGAGAAAGATGTAAATGTGCAAAATGCTCAAGACTAATTCCTGATGGTTTTTCAACCGAAACAATAATATCTCCTTTATTTAGTAAATCTTCGTATTTGGTAATCCAACCTTGAGCACCTGGAGCAAGCAACATAGTCGTATGTATTATTCTTCAGTGGATTGTTCTACTTCTGCCTTTTTGTTCTCTTTAGGGAAATAAGTACGTTGACGTATTAAAACCATAATTACACCTACAGTAATCGAACCATCAGCTAAATTCCAAATTGCAGGAAACATATCTTGTCCCCCAACGAAAGGGACCCATGATGGCCATGTTCCATTAAATTGAAACATGTCAACAACATTCCCTAATAAAAATCCTTGGTGACGTACTTCAACTTCTACTGGATTTGTTCCAAAATAATTGCAAATTGCTTTTACACCAGAACCTGGAAATTGGTTATAACTTGAACAAGCATCAAATGGAAAAATAAAATCGTAAAACATAGAATCAATTAAATTTCCCAAAGCACCTGCAAAAATAAATCCGATTGCAATTAAAAATTCGAGTCTCACTTGCGCTTTCGCTTGTTTTACCCAATACCAAGCAATCCCACCTATCGCGATGATTCTAAAAATACTCAAGGACAATTTTGCAATGATACCGCTACCAAAAGTGGTCCCAAATGCCATCCCAGGGTTTTCAATGTATTGTAAGCGCAACCAAGAACCTAATAAATTTATAGGTTCAACTGCGGCAACCATCGATGATTTCATATAGATTTTAATCGCCTGGTCTAAAAACAAAATAAGGGCCACGATAGCCCCTACAATGATTAATTTTTTTCGAAACATATTATTTTTGAGCATTTTTTGCTTCAATACTTAATGTTGCGTGAGGAACTAAACGTAAACGTTCTTTTTGAATCAATTTACCAGTCTCTCTACAAACTCCGTACGTTTTATTTTCAATACGTATCAACGCATTTTTTAAACTTTGGATGAATTGCTCTTGACGAGCAGCCAATTGTGCTACCTCTTCACGCGATAAAGTTTCTGAACCATCCTCCATCATGTTAAAAGTACGTCCTGTATCATCTGTTC
>CANGOA010000150.1 GCA_947455255.1 Flavobacteriia bacterium
GTTACACGTCGTATTGAGTCGATGTTGAAACCACTTATTACGCATGTAGAGAATAAAGATTGGGCTGATTTTCATGAGCAAGTAATGCAAATTCGTCGCGATGGACTACATCCGGAAAATACCGATTTGACGATTCCACTCCAACAACGTTATGAAAATTCTAAGCGATTAGCAGCATGGATCAATCAGCAAGACCTTGAAAACGAAGAATTAATCGCCCTTAAAAAACAAGCAGATACCTATTTCCGTTTGCAAAAACGCTTGGGACTTTCAGAAAAATACGTCTATGAAAAAGCAAGTACGGGAAAATTAGCAACAGGGAAAGAGTTGTTTTATTTGATTACAGCTCTACCAATTACACTAATAGGAACCGTTCATTTAATCGTACCATATATATTAGTTAAAAATTTCACCGAGAAAACATTCAAACGTCGTGTATTTTGGTCGTCTGTAAAAATGATGGTCGGGATGCTGGTAATGGCTTTATTCACGTGGCCGATAGTTTCTTTGCTAAATGCAAATCTTATACATAACACCTGTTTATCAATAGCTTACTTTTTCACGATTCCTTTATTTGGTTTAATCGCATACAATTGGAAACGTGCTTTTGTTGATTTTCAAACAAAACGAAAACTGAATAAGTTGGATTTGAAGGATTTTATCCAGAAACGGAAAGAATTGGAGGAGAAGATAAATTTACTTATCTTTAATTAGAAGCAAAGAAAAAGGGTTCCGAAGAACCCTTATATCTTTTACTTGATTACGTTTCTACGAAAGAAAGAGGCTTGAACAAGTCTATATATACAAAGTTACAAAAAGTTTTAGGTAATAAACAACAATGAACACCGATTTAAGACATACTTTTTTATCAAGACCTAGGTACAATAGATATTTAACAGCGACTGAAAACGATAATAAACGCGCAAAAAAACTTTATAATGCTAATATTCGATTAGCTCAGGCTTTTCATCCATTGTTAACCCAATTCGAAGTAGTTTTAAGAAATAGTCTCAATATAAAATTAGCATCTCATTTTGGTGATATTGATTGGATAATCAATCAAAAAACAGGATTCATGAAACATAACTCATTAAAAAATTCTCATTTTTTCATGAAAACCTGTATTCAAAAAACGGAAAATAAATTAACCAGAAGGCATGTTCCAATAACAAGTGGAAAAATAATTTCGGATCAGACTTTTGGATTTTGGATATCTTTTTTCCTTTCTCATCATTATTCTTTGGTAGGAGGACAACCTATTCATATATTTAAATTTAAACCAGTAAAAGAAGATAGGGCAAGTTTGTATTCTAAACTTGATGAAATAAGAAGTTTTAGAAATCGTGTTAATCATTGTGAGCCAATATGTTTTTCTGATCATACAATTGATTGTACTAAAGCATTAGAAATACGAGCAAAACTTTATAATCTCTTAGAATGGATTGATCCAAAACTAATTCCCTTTTTTGAAAATTTGGATAATATTCAAAGTAAAGTGAGTAATATTATGTCACTAAAATGATTATCGCCATAAACACTCGTTTTTTACTTCCTACAAAAATGGAAGGCTTCGGTTGGTTTACCTACGAAGTGGTGAAACGTATGGTAGAAAATCACCCGGAACATACTTTTTTATTTTTCTTTGATCGTCCGTACGATAATCGTTATTTATTTGCTCCCAATGTTATACCGGTAGTATTGCGACCACCTGCACGACATCCTATTTTATTTGTGCTTTGGTTTGAAATTGCCGTCAAACGCGCTTTAAAAAAATACAAAGCGGATGTGTTTTTCTCTCCAGATGGGTATTTGAGTTTGAGTAGTAAGGTTCCTCAAGTGAATGTCATCCACGATTTAAACTTTGCACATTACCCGCAAGACCTACCTTGGAGTTCTCGGGTTTATTACAATTACTTCTTCCCGAAATTCGCGAAGAAAGCGAAGCATATAATCACCGTTTCTAATTACACGAAACATGATTTAATTGATACGTACCAAGTTCCTGAAAGCAAAATCACCGTTGCTTGGAATGGAGCGAATGATGTGTTTGTTCCTCTTTCAAGTCACGACGTGAAACATGTCCGCGGTAATTTAACCCACGGTAAACCTTACTTCTTATTTGTAGGTTCGATTCACCCACGTAAAAATGTAAAGCGACTCATCGAATCTTACTTAAAATACCGTGAAAAAGATAGTGCATTTGACTTGGTAATTGTTGGTGAACCTATGTGGAAACACAACAGAGAACTACTCGCTTTACAACACGAAAGTATTCATTATACAGGTCATTTAAGCATTCAAAAATTAGTTCGTGTAATGGGAGCTGCCGCTTGTTTTGTCTATGTTCCCTATTTTGAAGGGTTTGGTATACCTTTGGTAGAGGCAATGCGTTGCGGGGTTCCTATCATTGCAGGAAATCGCACTTCACTACCAGAAGTAGTTGGAGATACAGGATTGTTAGTTGATCCATTTTCTGAAGAGGAAATCACATCGGCTATGTTGAAGATTGCGCACGAGGAAGACTTACGTTTAGAACTTGCAAAAAAATCCTTTGAACGACGTACTCAATTTAGTTGGGATACTAGTGCTGAGAAAATTTGGAAGGTTATAGAAGGGTTAAGTTAATACCCCACCGCTGTATCATCTCCTCTAGGATCCGCACCACCCTCCAATTTTCCATCTTCTTTTACAAGAATCACTTCCACCTTACTTATAATCGGCGTATTTTTCTCATCGATGGTATATCCTTTTGCACGAAGGACTTCAATGGTTTTCTTTGAGAATTTTTTTGGTTCCATGGTAACTTTATCGGGTAACCATTGATGATGAAATCGCGGTTGACTCACGGCTTCTTGGGCATTCATACCAAATTCATGAATATTAAGTATCGTTTGAAGGACTGAGGTAATGATGGTTGAACCGCCAGGCGTACCCAACACCATCCAAAGTTTTCCGTTTTTTTCAATGATGGTAGGGGTCATGGAACTCAACATTCGTTTTTTGGGGAGAATAGCGTTATTATCGGAACCAACCAAGCCATACATATTGGGTACTCCTGCTTTTATGCTGAAATCATCCATTTCATTATTGAAGAAAAATCCAAGTTCATTGGAATACAATTTAGAGCCATAAGATCCGTTGAGTGTCGTTGTAACTGAAACTGCATTTCCTTGTTTGTCTACGATTGAATAATGGGTGGTTTCGTTGCTTTCAATGGCTTCAACATTACCATGTGAAACTTCTGACGAAGGTGTGGCTTTGTCGAAGGAGAAAGATTTCATGCGTGCTTTTAAATAGTTAGGCGCTAACAGTGCATCGCATGGGATTGTCACAAAATCTGGGTCGCCTAAGTAGTGACTTCTATCTGCATACGATCTGCGTTCCGCTTCGACTACTAGTTGTAGCATGGCAGGCGTATTATGTCCAAGCGATGTTAAATCGTATGGTTCAAGCATTTTCAAAATTTGACCGAGACAGATTCCACCGGAAGAAGGAGGAGACATGGTTGTTATTTTTAAGTTGTCGTACGAAAATTGGATGGGTTTTCTCCATTTTACTTCGTATTTCTCAAGATCTTCTATGGAAATAATTCCTCCATTTTTTTGAATAAAGGACACTATCTTTTTGGCCGTTTCACCTTTGTAAAATTCGTCGCGTCCATTTTTTTGGATGCTTTCCAATGTTTTTGCAAGTTGTTCTTGTACAAGAATTTGTTTGTATTTCCAATCGTTAGCAAAAAGAATTTCTTCTTTATTCACTTGATTGAAAAGGGTTTTATAGGATGCTAATCTCCCTGCCTCGTAGCGTGAAATCATGATTCCTTTTCGTGCTAAGTCTATCGCTGGTTGTATTAATGTAGTCATTGGTAACGAACCAAATTTCTGATGAACTTCAAATATTCCAGCAATGGTACCAGGAATACCCACCGCCAAACCACCTAAAAGACTTTTGTTTGGAATGACATTTCCCGCTGAGTCTAAATACATGTTTGGTGTTGCTTTTAGTGGAGCTTTTTCGCGGTAATCCAAAGCACCAACCTCGCCGTTTGCTTTTCGGTACACCATAAATCCACCACCTCCGATATTCCCAGCACATGGGTAGGCAACTGCTAAAGCGAGTTCGGTTGCGACCATCGCATCAAAGGCATTTCCTCCTTTTTTAAGTATCTCGATGCCAATTTGAGAAGCTTCTTCTTTTGCAGAAACGACCATGCCATTCGTTGAAGTAACTGGTTTTTTAGGGTGATGCGTGTTGTTGAGTGAAAAAAGAATTGGAAGAAAAAGGATAAGAATAAAGGGATTAATCTTTTTCATGTGGGTCATTTTGAAAATAATTAGCCAAGATAATTAAAACTCTTTAAAAAAGTAATTTAGGCAGTTATTTCGTAGATATTGTTGGCTTTAAACTAGTTAAATAATGACAGTTATTTAAAAATAGTTACGTGATTTTTCGTGTTTTCTTGTAATGAGATGCATTCTCAAATTTGGAAATATCATTTTAATTACCTATATTCAAGAAATAACTTAAAATAAAAGATTATGAAACTATTAGTACTATCCATTACCATGTTGTTAATTTCTGGAATGTCATTCGCTCAAGATAAAGAAGCAAAGAAAGCGATTATTAAAGAAGATAAAGCTGTAATTGAAACAGATAAAGCAGCATTAAAAGAAGATGAGAAAACATTGACTACCGATGAGGAAGCGTTAAAGGCTGAAAAAGATAAGGCTGCAAAAAAAGCCTTGGCTGAAAAGAAAAAAGCCGATCAGAAAAAGTTAAAAGATGATCAAAAAAAGCTGAAAGAAGACGAAGCGAAGCTTGAAAAAGACAAAGCGATGAAAGTCGAAAAAGCTAAAAAAGAAGAGAAAGAGAAAAAAGAGGAGGTGAAGAAAGAAGAAGCTCCGAAATGATTTTTTAAAGAGTTAAATGAGAAACCAGCTGAGAGGCTGGTTTTTTTGGTTTAATCAAAATCCTCTAAAATTGCTTCGATATCTAATTTTCCATTTTTAGCACTTTTGGTAAAACTTTTTTCTATTTCATTATTCTTCATAATAGTAAATATTACACTATCTAACTTTAACTTTTTAGTTGAGTTTATATCTTTACTATAATATTTTGAAATATATGCATTATTGTAAGCAGGATATTCCCAACCTTCTTGATAAATTATTTTTGATGATGTATTAAAACTTGATGAATCGGTAGACCTAGGTTGATTATTTGACTTATTGATTTGAATAATGATCATTGATAGAATTATCATTGGAATTCCAATGGTAACAATAAGAAATAAACGTCGTGTTTTTATTGAAAGTGGATATCCATCTAAATAACTAGATAAATTAAAAGTTCTAACAATAGCAAGAATAACAAAGATGTTGCAAAGCCAAAAACCAAGTTGAAAATCTGGATGTATTGGACTTTCGCCCCATCCAATTCCAAATAGGATTAAAATATATAAAAAATTGAGTACTAGTAAAACTACTATAGTAATGTTAGTTATTTTAATCACACTTTTTTTTAGTGTTAAGAATCCTGTAATTACAAGTGTAAATAATACTGGATATAAAAAAGCTAAGAAGAAATGATTTATATATTGAGGCTTTGTTATTACAGATTCATTTTCCCCTAAGTAGTATTCGTTACAAATTGGAAAAATAATTAATGAGACGCAAAATAACAAAGTATATGTTGCGAATTCAAATATAAATTTTTGTAGTTTGTTTTTCATTGATAAAAATTAATAAAAACAAAAAAGGAATCTATTTCTAGATTCCTTTTGTTTTGGTAGGTTGCAACACACGGATATCTAACTTGGAATTCACTCGAGACCTAATCTCAATAGGTCACTTTTACTATTACATTAAAAATGTTGAAATGGATTAGTCTTCAAATTTTATCCTTTTAGGTGATACCATCATAATTTCACCATTTTCAAATTCTACTATCCCAGCAGTAATACCGAATGATGTTCCATTATCATTATGATAAGGAAGTGTTCCCCATTCATGAAATTTTACATTGATAGTATATTCTCCGCTACCATCATCAAACTTTGTCAATTTTGCATTTCTCATCATTCTTAATTTTTAGGTGCAATTTAGGAATAATAAATAATAACTATTTACATACTCGGTAAAATAGTTTATTCTTAAAAATATCAGCATAAGTGCAACTTTTCACTTGTTGCTGATATTTAATATAAAGGTCTGTTTGAAGTCTGTCTTCACCTTGTCCTTGCTATATCAAAGTAAATACTATATGAAACAATTTAAAGAATTAATTAACAAAACAAATGAGAATAGAATAAAGAACTTTTATAACTTATCTCAACTAAAAGACATAACTGGATTAAAGACCAGAGCACTTA
>CANGOA010000151.1 GCA_947455255.1 Flavobacteriia bacterium
AATCGTAGCACATTTGGTCTATTACGATGCCTATTACGAGTTTAGGCGCTTTTTTTGTTTGTGAAATCGTTGGTATTGAAAAAATAACCGAAATAATAATTAAGGTGAAAATTCGATTTTTCATGTAATATAGTTTGAGATTAAAATTAATGAAAAGACATATCAACAATTTTGGCGATCTAAAAGATTATGAAGTTTAAGTCGTGGAAAACTATTTGCTGTATGATTTAATAATTAATTGTTTGATAACAAATAGTTTATATTAAATCGTAATGTAGCTAAGATTGCTAAATGTAATGTTGTTTTTCTTTTTATTTTTCAACAAGCACAAAAACAATAAACTATGTAATTTATATAGTATATCTTTACCCTTTGAATGTAAATTTCAGGATTTACAGTGCATAATAAGTAATTGAATTGTAACAAAAAACGTGCCAAAATGATGAGTAAATTTCTTTTAGTTTTTGTAATGCTTTTATCGATTGGGTTTTCCCAAGCGCAGGTTAGTAAGTTGGTTGAGGGTAATATCATTGATGAACGTACTGAAAATGAGGTGGAAAAAGTTGAATTGTATATTCAGAATTATGCTTCTAAGAAAAAGTATTTAGCAGAAACGGACGATAATGGGCATTTTGCAATGAAAAATATTCCGTTTGGAAAATATGTACTTGTTGTAAAAGATAAAGATTACGAAACAAAGAAATTCAATTTTGAAATCAATGAAGACCACAAGGAGCACTTCACATTTTCTCCATTCAAAATAAAGCTGAAAGTAAGTTGGATGTTCAATTGGGGAGATGCTTTTGGAGTGGAACATTTTTGGTCACATTTAGCAGCAAAAATCATATTAGGTATTTATGGTATTTGTTTGATTTTAATTTTCTTTTATTCGGTGTTACAATTGACATTATCAATTGCCTATGCAAAGACACGTAAAAAACGTGCAGAAGAAGTTGCTCCATACATGGATTTAGCTAATGCACCAAAAGTTACGATGCAATTACCTATGTTTAATGAGTTGTATGTTGCTGAACGTATCATTGAAACAGTTGCTGCTTTTGAATATCCAGCAGATAAATTTGAGATTCAAGTATTAGATGATTCAACGGATGAAACGAAGGATGTAATAGCTAAAAAAGTTGCTGAGGTAGCTGCTAGAGGTGTAAACATTAAACATATTCACCGTGTAGACCGCACAGGATACAAAGCAGGTGCTTTAGATGCAGCAATGGATCGTGTGGAAGGTGAGTTTATCGGGATTTTTGATGCAGATTTTGTGCCTGAAAAAGATTTTTTATTGAAAACAATGCCTTATTTCCAAGATTCAAATATTGGGGTTGTTCAAACGCGTTGGGGACATTTAAATAAAGATTATTCGATTCTTACTGAATTACAAGCATTTGGATTAAATGGTCACTTTGCAATTGAGCAGGGAGGACGTAATAGTTCGGGTCACTATATCAACTTTAACGGAACTGCAGGTATATGGAGAAAAACATGTATTGAAGATGCAGGTGGTTGGGAACACGATACGTTGACAGAAGACTTAGATTTGAGCTACCGAGCACAAATCAAAGGTTGGAAGTTTAAATACTTGGAAAATGTAATTTCTCCAGCAGAATTGCCAATCACGATGTCTGCGCTAAAAAGTCAACAACACCGTTGGATGAAAGGTGGGGCAGAATGTTTCCGTAAAATGTTCTGGCAGGTAGTAAAAGCGAAAAACGTGAAATTCTCAGACAGAGTTCATGCCTTATCGCATTTATTCAACTCTTCTGTATTCTTATTTATCTTGACTTTGTCTTTGTTGACAATGCCAGTCTTACATATTAAGGATAGTTTTTCTGATTTAAACGATGTAATTCGTTACGGTTCGTTCTTTATTATTAGTACGATTTTCTTGATGTATTATTACTGGTTATCTTACCGCGATAAAACAGAAAATACCGTAAGTTCATTCTTCCGTTTCTTTGGACGTTTTGTTCAGTTCTTAGTAGTTTCTATGGGATTGTCTTTGAGTAACACAATCGCAGTAATTGAAGGGTATTTAGGAATTAAAAGCTCTTTTGTTCGTACACCAAAATTCAACGTAGCTGTGAAGAGTGAATTCAAAGGAAACAAGTACGATAAAAAAAGTATTTCTATTCTTACTATCGGTGAAGGAGTTCTATTTGTATTGTTTGCATTTACAGCGATTAATCGTTTGATTTACCAAGATTTAGGAATGGTCCCATTTCACTTGATGTTAGCGATTGGGTACGGATTGGTATTTTTCTATACCCTAGCAGAGACTAGAGGGAATAAATAGGATTGTATCTTCGATTTTGATTGTAGTGACACATTGAATTGGGTCTCTACAATCAAAGTCAATTTTCACTATCTTTTATTAAATACTTCATAGAATTCCAAATGAAAAATTGTATAAATTTTTTTCTATTAGTTAGTTTATTTGTATTAAATATTCAAACTTTCTACGCTCAAACTATTGAAGAATTAAAAGGGAAGTTAAATAGTTCGAACGAAGACACTGCAAAGGTCATTTTTTTACTCAATGATATTTGTCCTTATTATCTAGGGCATGGTATTCCGAAAGATGCGTTGTCTTATGTTGAGGAGGCAGAACAATTAGCTGAGAAGCTCAATTTTGTAAAAGGTCAAATTCATGCTTATACAGTAAAAGGCGATATTTACGGTACATTAGGTGAACCTGATAAAGGATTAGCTTATTTGAAAAAAGCGTTAGAATTAGGGAAAAAGTCTTCATTGAGTCAAGAAAATATTGCGGTTATTCATTTCAACATTGGAAACATGTATAATCGTAAATCCAATTTAGTTCCTGCTTTAGAAAATTATTTTAAAACCATCGAAATATTAGACCAATGTAAGGTCAAAAAATATCCATTTAGGGCGACCATTTTAAGAAATATCGCTGTTTTATATAAAACAAATAAAGAATATGATAAAGCAATTTTATATAGTAATAACGCGTTAAATATTTTTTTAAAAATTCAAGATTTATTAAGTTTAGCAGGTGTTTACGCTAATTTAGGCAGTGCTTATTATGAAAAAAACAATTGTAAAACAGCATTGATTTATTATACAAAAGGTCTTCAAATCTCCAAAAAAGTAAAAAGAATTAGCTCTATTATTACAAATACGACTGGTATAGGTTTGGTACATCAAAATCTTAAAAATTATCAAGAAGCCTTAAATTATCATTTAAAGAGTTTAGCGATTGCACGTGAAAATAAATTAAAAGGTCATGAAGCTAATGCAATGTGTAATGTAGGGATTGATTATCATGGTTTGAAAGAATACGATAAAGCTCAAAAATACTTGAGTGATGCGCTTATTTTAGCAAAGGAAGTAGGAAGTATAGATCTACAAAAGACAATTTATAAGTTTCAAGCTAAATTTTTTGAAGATCAAAAAGAAACTGCCAAGGCTTTAGAGGCATTAAAAAAGAAAACAGAATTTAACGATAGTATCTTTAATGAAAAAAATGCGAATCAACTTAATGAATTATCAATCAAGTTTGAAACAGCAAAAAAAGAAAAAAAGATAGCAGTACTTCATGCGGATCTATTGTCTAAAAAGAAAGATCAGTTGGTGCTTCAAGCCAAAATTCAAAAACGAAACAGTGTAATTCTAGGGACCTTGTTAGGGTCAGTTTTGATCATTGTTACCACGATTTTATTGTTTAACCGACGAAGATTGTTGCAACAAAACAAGTATCAATTAGCATTAAATCACCAACGAGAAAATACGACATCTGAAATTGTTCAAGCTCAAGAAAAGGAACAGTCAAGAATTGCGAAAGAATTACATGATAGTGTAGGAACCTTTTTGTCGACTTTAAAAATAAATCTTCAATTGTATGAAGAAGTAATTCCTGAAAATAAAAAAGAAGGTTATCATAATGCCACAAATATCATTGATAAAATTTCGGTTGAACTTCGTAATATCATGAAGAATTTATCGAATGAAACACTTCAAGATCAAGGTTTAATTAAAGGGTTTGAAGAGTTGATATACCGAATCAATGAATTAGAAATTGTACGAGTAGATTTCCATACTACTGACATGAAAGAACGATTAAATGAAATAACTGAACATAATCTATATAGAATTGCACAAGAGTTGTTAAATAATTGCATCAAACATTCAAAAGCTGAAAATGCAACTTTACAGTTAATAGAAGATGATGAAACTATTTCCTTAATTTTTGAAGATGATGGAGTTGGCTTTGATGTGGATAATCCTATTTTAAAACATAAAAATCATGGGATGGGCTTAAAAAACATCTACAATCGTGTCAATTTCATTAAAGGGACAATAAGAATAGAATCAAGTCCTAAAAATGGATCTATATTTATTATTGAAGTTCCAAAAAAAGTTTCTCTGAATCTAGGATAATTTAATTTTAACAGTATTCCCGAAAACTAAATCTACTTCAGCTTGTTTGTCCAATATTTCAAATTGCAAAGCTACTTTGTTTGTTGTCCAACGATCATCCATATCTAAATCTAACAAAACCCATGTAATCTCCAAACACCATTGATAATCATACGATTAATGTTTTTTTTATCCTTGATTTGGTTGTTGATACAATTCGATTTTCGGATATTTTTTAACGATTTCTGGGCCTTTGACTGATGTGTCGTTAGCAAATACAATGTTTTTATCGTTTCAGAATTAAATTAAGGAATGATAACAGTTATTCTCATTAATTTATTGAATCAGTTTTTGATTTAATATATAAAAATTAAACAATTACCATATCACGATTGCTTTAAAGTATCACTTTTTGCTTTAAAGCGATCGATTGATAAACTGCTTGAATAATTTTAATATCTTTCAAGCCTTCATTACCAGTTATGTGCCTTGGAAGTTTTTCATCTGACAATATTACTTTAGCTAATGCATCCATTTGCATTTGTTGTTGATTTGTAATTGGAAAATCAAATTCTTTTTCAGATGACCTCCCTTTGAAAGGTCCATATCCGAATGCAGGACTTAACTCAAAAGTTCCGTTTTCTGCAACAGCTAGAAAATGATCTATGTTTTTTTCAAATGAACATGAACACGTAGTACTAATTTTGCCAGGGAACTCCATCTTCCATGTAATACTTTTAGATGAAAATGAGATTACTTCAATATTTATAGGTTCACTTCCAATTACATATCTACAAGCTTGAATACAATAAATTCCAAGGTCAAATAAAGGTCCACCACCAACATTTGGTTGATCATTTCTCCAATTTTTCTTCTTTGATTTTATATCATAACCTATCGAAGCTTCAATAGTTTTTATTTTCCCATAAATCTTTTCTTGACCTAAACGTTTTATTTCAAGATGGTATGGTTCAAAACGTAATCGATAGCCAACTGCAAGTTGAACCTGATTTCGTTTACAAGCTTCAATCATTCGCATACAAGCTTCCGAAGAAGTTGCCATAGGTTTTTCTGTAATTACGTGTTTTTTCGCTTCGGCTGCTCTAATTACAAATTCTTCATGTTTATCAGTTGGAAGTAATATATAGATGAGGTCGATGTTTTGGTTTGAAATTATCTCATCAAAGTTGTCATAGCAATAACAATTTTGATCAGGAATATTGAATTTTTCCTTCCATTTTCGAGTTTTTGATTTTGAACCTGTAATTATCCCAGATAATCTGCAATAATTAGATTGTTGTATTCCTTCAGCTATAAGTACTGCGTAGTTTCCTAAGCCACAAAGTGCAATGTTTAATCTTTTTTCGTTTGTTGGAAATGGTGTAAGTGTTTTTGTTTTAAGTTGATCAATAATTTTATTTTTTATTTTTTTTGAAGGTGATAAAAACCAGTCTTTGTTCATTTTAGTTGTTTGAATTAATTGTCTTTTTAGTATTCTACAACAATATCAGCCCAATCTTTCAGTTTTTCACGATGTCCAACTAATAAAATGATTTTGTCTTTTTTTATTTTACTAATCATATTCATAATATGTGCTTCATTGTGAATATCTAATGAGCTAGTGATCTCATCTAAAAGCAATACGTTTGAATTTCGAATTAATGCTCTAGCAATTGCAATTCGTTGTTTTTCTCCGCCTGATAATGTGTTCGCTCCTTCTTTAATTTCTGTGTTAATACCTTGTGGTAATTTTATGATTAATTCTTCTAGACCAGATTGAATGATTACTAGATTTATTTCTTCCTCTGAATAGGTTACTCCAAATGTTATATTTTCTAATATCGTTCCTTGAAATAAAATTGTTTCTTGAAGGACATAACTAATAT
>CANGOA010000152.1 GCA_947455255.1 Flavobacteriia bacterium
GTTCATGTTTATGGTAATAGTACTGGCGTTCTTGCTGAAGAAAACAACGTTGATTTTCTTGATGATTTGATTCAAAATTCTGTTAGTTATTTTGGAATGAAAGATGGTGTTTTTGGACCAGGTGATTATTTAATGTTTTATGGATTTGGTCCAAATCGTTGGGAATTATCCAATGGTTTTTTTCAAAGAGTTCTGAATATTTACTCTGATTATTCCTATTATTTCATTAGGATTTCAAATAATACAAATACAAAAGATATTCAAACATATTCTACTAGTAAGATTTCTTTAAAAACTTCAACTACCTATGATTTTTATACGGTTCATGAATTAGAAGATACTTCTATTGTAAATGGTGGTCAAAGATGGTATGGAGAATTGTTTGATAACACTTTAAGTTATTCTTTTGATATTAATCTTCCTTCCTTTCCTCAATCGTCTGTTTTAGTGCAATATTCCTTTGCTTCGAATGCTTCACAATCCAATAATTATTTAAGTGTTTCAACTATGAACACATTATTATCTAAAACATATCTGTCTACTGTATCTACAGATTATAGTAGGAATCAAAATTCTTTTAGTTTTACTACTAATCAAAATAATATAAAGTTTGATCTACAATTGGTTAGAAGTTCTCCTACCGTTAAATTGTTTTTTGATAAGTTAGAGGTTAATACACGTTGTCTTAACGAATTTAAAGGTATACAATACCGATTTAGAGATTTGACTTCAGTATTAAAAAATGGAGTAACTTCTTTTTTTATAAATTCTAAATCACCAATTACGGTTTTGGATGTTACAAATAAAACATCTCCAATTTTAATTGAATTAAACGCAGCAATTGAAGGGTATCAATTTAATTCAGAGACAGACACCTTAAAGGAGTATGCAGTAACATCTATGGATGTTGTATTTAAACCAAATTTTGTAGGTAAAGTTGAATTACAAAATATTCATGGATTAGATCCTGCGGAACTTATTATTGTAACCCCAGATGAGTTTAAAACTCCAGCAAATAGATTAGCTGATATACATCGTGGTATGGGCGAAAAAGTTCATGTTCTAACATTAACTCAAATCTTTAATGAATTTTCTTCAGGAAGTATAGATCCTACTGCAATAAAACGTTGTGCAAAGATGTTTTATGATCGTTTTGGTTTAAATTCTACTATTTCATTAAAAAATTTATTGCTTTTTGGTGATGGAACATTTGATCCAAAGAATAGAATAGCAAATAATAATTATTGGGTACCGACATACCAGTTTTTAAATTCTGAAGATCATTTAAATGCAATGGTTTCTGATGATTATTATGGTATATTAAGTGATAATGGCTCTATCTATGGCAGTGATACAATGCAGATAGGTGTAGGGCGAATGTTGATTTCATCTTTACAGATTGCAAATGAACAAATTTCTAAAATAGAACAATATTTACGAATTGGGTATCTTTCAGATACAATAGAATGTTGTGGTAGCATTACATCATCTTCTTTTGGTGATTGGCGAACTAATTTTGTTCAGATTGCAGACGATGAAGAGAGTGGGTATTTTGTAAATAGTGATGCTGAGCCTCAGAGTCAATTAATTTCCTCTATTCATCCTGAAATGAATAATAATAAAATATATTGCGATGCATTTAAACAAGTTACAATGGCTGGAGGTGAACGTTATCCAGACGTTAATAATGCAATAGATGCTTCTATAAAAAATGGTGCTTTGTTAGTGAATTATGTTGGACATGGAGGAGAAGTTGGGGCAGCAGAAGAGCGAATTATTACTATTCCACAAATCAATTCATGGGATAATTTTTCGAAGCTCTGTTTGTTTGTGTCTTCCACTTGTGAGTTTACTAAATATGATGATCCAGGTAGGATTTCTGCAGGTGAATGGTTGTCATTAAATCCTCATGGAGGAGCAATTGCATTAATGACTACGACAAGACCAGTTTTTTTTAGTGTTAATACAGCTACAGGTTCAAGTTTCTTTAAAAATGTATTCGAAAGAGATGTTAATCAATTACCATTAACATTTGGAGAGATCTTAAGAAGAACTAAAAACATGGTAAGTTCTGATGTAAACAAGCATAGTTTTACATTAATAGGAGATCCTGCATTGCGATTAGCTTTACCAAAATATAAAGTAATAATTGATAGTGTAAATGGCATTGAAATCACAGCCAAACAAGATACCATAAAAGCATTATCAAAAGGTGAAATTTCAGGATACATAGTAGATAACTTTGGAAAAAAAATAAATTCAAATGGCGTGGTGAATATTAGAGTGTTTGATAAAGTGAAACATTTGCAAACATTAGGTCAGGATACAAAATCTCCCGTAATCGCATTTTTAAATCAAGAAAACATCTTATTTAAAGGTAGATCAAGTGTTGAAAAAGGTCGTTTTTTGATTGATTTTATTACACCAAAAGATATTGATTATACTTTTGGTAATGGAAAGATTTCACTTTATTATAATGATAGTATAGTTGATGGAGTTGGTTTTGAGAGTCGAATAATTGTTGGGGGAATAAGTAATGCTATTCAAACAGATTCTATTGGTCCAAAGATAATTATGTATTTAAATGATGAACATTTTGTTTCAAATGGTTTAACAAATGAATCACCTAAATTAATTGTTCATTTAGAAGATGAGAGTGGAATAAATACTATAGGGAATGGAATAGGACATGATGCAATTGCAGTTATAGATAATCAAGTTTCTTCACCTATCGTTTTAAATAATTATTATGTTTCAGATTTAAATTCTTATAAAAAAGGTAAGGTAGTTTATGATTTTAAAGATTTAACAGAAGGAAGGCATACTTTAAAAGTAAAGGTTTGGGATGTGTATAATAATCCATCAGAATCTACAATTGATTTTATTGTTCAGAAGAAAAAAAATCTTGAATTGTCACACGTTTTAAATTATCCAAATCCATTTACAACAAATACGCATTTTTATTTTGAGCATAACCAAGTTTGTAATCAATTAGAGGTTCAAGTACAGGTCTTAACTATTGCAGGTCGTTTAGTTAAAACAATTCAGGAAAATGTATCTCTTCAAGGGTTTAGGTCTGAAGGAATAGCTTGGGACGGAAGGGATGAATTTGGGGATAAATTAGCGAAAGGAGTTTATGTTTATCGTGTTGCTGTAAAAAATTCTTTAGGAGAAATTTCCGAAAAAAATGAAAAATTGGTAATCTTCTAGTTGTATACAATAAATCTAAAAAATTTACGTTTATATTTGCTTTAATAAAAGAAAGTATGTTTAAAAGATCATTTGTTTTAGTTAGTTTGTTTGTGGTAGTTAGTTTTTTGACTTTAGGTCAACAGGCTACAGTTGATGCAAAAGCTTTGCAGTTAAATGCCATTACAACAGCAATGCCATTTTTGAGTATCAATCCAGATTCACGTTCAGGAGGTTTAGGAGATGCTGGTACAGCTTTGAGTCCAAATGCCAACTCTTTGTATTGGAATACTGCTGGTATTTGTTTTTCTAAAAATAAATTAGAAGTTGGTGGGTCGGTAGTTCCTTGGTTGAGACAATTAACCAATGATATTAATTTATATTACATAGCAGGATATTCAAAAATCAATGATCGTAATGCTTTTGCTTTTTCAGTAAGGCAATTTACCTTGGGTGAAATTACATACACTGATCAAAATGGGCTTGTTTTGAGACCAGATAAACCATCTGAACAAGAGGTTGCTGTAGGTTATTCGTTAAAATTGACAGATCGTTATAGTTTAGGCGTAAACGGTAAGTTTGCTTATTCTAATCTTACAGGTGGTTTAATAACGGCGGGGGCTCAAACAAAAGCAGGAATTGCGGGTGCAGCAGATATTTCATTTATGTATCAGAATACAGATATTAATTTAGGAGGTAAGCCTGGAGAGTTTCGATTTGGAGCAACTGTAAATAATGTGGGAAATAAAATATCCTATTCTACTACCTCAAGTTCTGATTTTTTACCTATGAATATCAAATTGGGAGGTTCTTACACTACAAAAATGGACAATTATAATAGTTTAACAGTAACAATGGATTTACAAAAATTATTAGTACCAACTCCTCCTATTTATGATAAACAAGGAAAAATGATAGCAGGAAAGAATAATAATGTTGGAGTAATTTCGGGTATTTTTCAGTCGTTTTCAGACGCACCTGGGACACCTATTTATTTAAGTAATGGTTCACCTGATTTGAATAGTGATGGAACAGCTAAAATTGTTAAAGGGTCACGTTTTAAAGAAGAGATCAGTGAAATTACAATTTCTGGTGGGTTAGAGTATAATTATAATAAAGTATTTGCTGTACGTGGAGGGTATTTCCACGAAAGCAAGAACAAAGGAGGACGTCAATTTTTCACATTTGGCGCTGGACTTAAATATAATATTATGCAAATTGACATGTCTTATATTGTCACTTTACAAAGAAATAGTCCATTAGCAAATACACTTAGATTTTCTTTATTATTTACAATAAAATCTAATCAAAATTAATATGTCATCTTTACGAATAGGTTACGGAATTGATGTTCATCGTTTAGGCGAAGGGTATCGTTTGGTTATTGGTGGGGTTGAGATTCCATCTACATTTGGTGCTATTGGACATTCGGATGCAGATGTACTTTTACATGCTATATGTGATGCATTGTTGGGGGCAGCAAATCTTAGAGATATAGGATTTCATTTTTCAGATACTGATCCACAGTTTAAAGGTATAGATAGTACAATTTTATTAGAGCGCGTTGTAGAATTAATTTCTGAAAAAGGATTTTCAGTTGTAAATATAGATTGTACAGTAATTTTGGAAAAACCAAAAGTAAATCCACATGTTCTTGCAATGCAGGAGATTATAGCTCGTATTTTAAAAGTGACAGAAGAAGAAGTGTCCATTAAAGCTTCTACGCATGAAAAAGTGGATTCATTTGGAGAAGGCAGGGCTATTAAAGCTTATGCATCTTGTTTGTTGGAGAAAAAATGATAATTGTTTAATTAAATTAAGCTCATACTCCAAGCTTCAGCTTTTTTCTCAAACCAAGGTTTAATTGTTGGCCAGATATTTAAAAAAAGTTCTGAATCTCTATAATTATTTAAGTCAATTTCAGATTCCCATTTACTGTGAGTAATAAAGATTTCTGGATTATTAATGTCTTGAGTCATATACATTTCAATACATCCAGGTTGTTTATTCACTTTAGAAACCACTTGATCGAACAAACCTAAAAAATCTTGAATTTTTTCTGTTTGAAAATGAAGTTTTACCACTCTGTAAATCATGCGAAAAGTGATTCTAATGTATCTTTTGAACCACGAGGGTTAAATTCGACTCTTACAATATCGTTAATACTCATTCCGAATAAAGCAGTTGCGCTATTTCTTCTATCCGTTGCACCTTGATTTAGTGCAATTTCAAGGTAATCATTTGAGTTAAATATAGCAACTTTTTCTCCTCTAGGAACATCGGAATACGAAATTGATATTGTATCGATAAAATATTCTTTCCTTCTGAAAAAGATAGTGAAAGGAATTTCTTTATCAAATTTATTAAAATTAGCTCGAGTGATGTTTGTAATTAAGTTACCGAAGTGATCAATATGAATTACATTTCCTTTAATTACATTTTCTTCAAATATTGGTTGGAAAGTAATAGCGCGTTGGAAATCGTCGTGTTCAGAACAAAAAGAATTAATGTCTATTCCTGAAGCGATTTTACAGGCTGCAGGAACTAAAATATTTTTTGTAGGAAATTTAAATACGTTTTTAGAAGATAAGACATCATCAATTCTCCAAAACCCTTGATATTCGTTATTTCCAATTAATAAATTGAAAAAACCATTGTCGTTTGAAATAAAATAATGGTCTTTATAAAGCATTATTGCAGGGTATGAACTTAAAGAATCATCTGTAAGGTTTATCATAGGTTCGCTGTTAACCCCCATTATATGTATTGTCCCTTTAGGAAATTCATCAAAGCAGTTTTGAAGTACAAAAGTAGCTTGAAGCACAGAAAAAGATTGGACTTCGTGTGTAATATCAATAATATGAATTTGATCTATTTGGGATAAAATTGCGCCTTTGATGGAAGCAACATAATGGTCTTTCAACCCCATATCTGTTGTTAACGTAATTATTGGCATCTTGAATTATTGATGTGTGATTGACAAAAAAAATATAACTTTGGTGTAAAATTAAGATTTATTCTAACAAGAAAGTTCAATTACACATTTTATAAAGAATATTTTTGGAGAAAATTTACACATTAGA
>CANGOA010000153.1 GCA_947455255.1 Flavobacteriia bacterium
CCTATTTTTTCACCTCTCGAAAATAATTTTAAACGATATCCTTTTTCAGAAGCATATTTAACATCTTGAGGTTTGATGTTTCGGATACCATAATTAAAGATTTGCTCTGGTTTTAAAGTCACCCCAAAAGCATGTTTAATTAAGAGTAATAATTTGAATTTAGAATCATAAGCATCCACATCTAACGTTGGGTCTGATTCTGCGAAACCTAATGCTGTTGCTTCTGCTAAAGCTGTTTCATAATCCTTACCATAATTGGTTTGTGTTAAAATATAATTGGTTGTACCGTTCACAATTCCTAATACACCTGATAATGAATCGTTATTGTAATATTCTTCTAGGTTTCGAATAATAGGAATCGATCCTCCAACAGATGCTTCGTACAACAAGGAAACCTTATTTTCTTTTGCTAATGCTAATAATGTATCCAAGTTTTCTGCTAACATTTTCTTATTTGCAGTTACCACATGTTTTTTACGAGAAAGTGCTTCCGAAACAATCTCAAATGCAGCTTTTGAGTCGTCAATTAATTCGACAACCACATTAATGTTCTCATCATGAAGAATATCGTTTTTATCGTATGAAAAATGTTCCGCTGAGATGCTTCTCTTTTTACCGGCACTTTTTACAACGATTTTCGCAATACTTGCGTCTAATAAATTCGATTTGTTTAATACATCGTATAATCCATTTCCTACGCATCCAAATCCAAAAAGACCTATGTTTAATTTATTTCTCATCTTACTTGTTTAAAAAGTTTATTAATATATTTTCTAATGTTTTTGTTTCTACTAAAAATCCATCATGACCAAATATAGAATCAATAATTTCCAATTGTGAATTTGGTATATGTTTTGCTAAAAAAGCTTGTTCACTAACTGGAAAAAGTAAATCACTTGTGATACCAATGACCAATGTTTGAGCAGGTATTTGACCAAGTGCTTTTTCTACCGATCCACGATTTCTACCTATGTTATGGCTATCCATGGCTTTACTCAAATACCAATACGAATAGGCATTGAAACGGTTAACTAATTTCTGTCCTTGGTAATCTTGATAAGAACTCGCTTTAAATCCATCGATATGCTCATTTGAAACTTCTGATTGCGTTTTTAAATAACCATCATAAGATCGATAACTTAACATAGCAATGCTTCGTGCTGCTTTCAATCCTTTTTGGCCACCTTCTGGAATTTGTTGTTCAAAGGTCTCATCTGCTAATAAGGTCAAGCGTTGAGATTCATTAAAGGCTATTCCAAAAGGGGAGTGCTTAGCGTTAGTTGCAATAAGCACTAATTTATCTAATCTATCCTTCAATATGTATGAGAATTCTTGTGCCTGATGTCCACCTAATGAGGATCCTATCAATACATGAATTTTGTCAATTCCAAGTTCAGTTTTTAATAATTGATGTGCATTTGCCATATCCCTTGGAGTGATCAATGGGAATTTTAAAAAGGCATGTGAATCTGGTAAATGTTCAGATAAAGGTCCTGTACTTCCATAACATGAACCGATGATGTTTGCACAGATGATGAAATTTTCTGGTCGATCAAATAAATCTCCTTCACCAAATAATCCATTCCACCAATCGGAAACATCTGAATTTGCTGTTAATGCATGACAAACCCAAATTACATTAGAAGTAGGAGTAAGCGTTCCAAATGTGTGATAGACAATCTCTAATTTTGGTAAGGTTGTACCAGATTCTAAAAGAAATTCACTATGAAAGTGAAAAGTGTTTACTTGTTTCATCTTCTTTACATTTATATTCTTCCAATACACTATGCATTGAAATCTGGATTTGGCACCGATTTTCCAATCTGCCGAGGCAGAATTACAGTTGGTTGCCAGAGGTTCACTGAGCCAGTCTCTCACCTCTTCTTTATAAATCAAGAATCACGAGTGTGACGTTTGACGATGCAAATATATTCAAATAATTCAATATACAATAATCTATTTTATGAATTTAATTTCCTCTAATTCTACCTAATTGATAGTTCTTTTTTATATTTGTAAAAAAAAAACAATGCTATCTAAAAAATCCAAATATGCTATTAAAGCATTGATTGCTTTAGCTAAAAATTACGGAAATTCTGCGCCATTAAGGATCTCAACAATTTCTGAGGAGGAAAAAATCCCTAGAAAATTTTTAGAAGCTATCTTGGTTGAACTAAGAAATAATGGATTAGTTCATAGTAAAATGGGGGCAAGTGGAGGTTATTATTTAGCAAAGCATCCCCAAGAAATTGTTTTAAGCCAAATCATTCGTATTTCAGGTGGACCTATTGCTATGCTACCTTGTGTGAGTCTGAATTTTTATGAAACATGTGAAGAGTGTGTAAATGAAGCAACCTGTGGACTACATGATGTAATGTTAGAGGTTCGAGAAGCTACAATACGAATCTTATCCAAAACAAGTCTTTCGGACATGTTAGAGCGTGAGGAAAATCTTAGAAAAAAATTCGGAGTAAAGTAATATTTAACTCTCCCGCTTCATTTTTGTAATCCATAAATAAAGTGAAATCATTACTGTGATTCCAAAAAGGATTCCTATAATTCCTGCGTAAGTTTTAACTTCCTTCCAAAACATAGCGCCTAATAATAGATAAATACTTGCAATTGCTAGTTTTAAAGGAATTAATTCCCAATTTGACCAAGTAGTTTTACGTTTAAAGAAATTCATAAGTATATATTTTTATCAAAATTGCACTTTATTGATTAATTTAAAAATGATATAAATTAGCCTTTTTCATTTATTTCTAATATTTATATGTAAATTCAAAGAACTATGAAGAATATATCGGTAGTCATATTACTGTTTTGTTTTGGAATTGTTTTTGGACAAACTACTTTAAATTGGAAAGTTTTTCATCCAATTAAAAAAATGTGGATGGACGCTGGAACGAACCTGTCTGTTCAAGAAGTACTAATAAACTCAGGAGATTTACCAGATCCCTTTGTTGGTGAAAATGAGTCTAAATTTGATTGGATAGAAAATTATTCTTGGGAATTTAAATCCGATGTATATTTTACAACAAAAGATGTAAAATCTGAATTTATCGAACTGCTTCTACCTTATGTAGATACATACGCAAAAATATACGTGAATGATAGCTTAATTCTACTAACTGATAATGCTTTTAAACCGTATTTTGTTCAGTTAAAATCGGTTATTCATAAAGGAAATAATGAAATACGAGCGGTTTTTACACCGCCAACCTTATTCCATAAACAAACATACGAAAAAAGAGAAGTGACCTATCCAGCTCCCAATGATGTAGGCGAAATACCAATAGCACCACTAACACGTAAACCTCAATATCAATTTGGTTGGGATTGGGCATTGAGGATGAATACAATCGGATTCATGAAACCTGTTTCAGTCCGTTCCTATAATCGAAATAAAATTAAATGGAGTAAAATTGAAACGAAATCGATTCGAGAAAATTTAGCAGATCTCAAATTAAGTATTCATTTTTCTCAAAAAAGTTCAACTTCGGTCCACCTTGTAAGCAAACTATTTGGGGATTATCCAGCCTTATTAGTAACAAATGGAAGTGTTGAAATAAATGTGTTATTAAACAACCCAAAACTCTGGTGGCCAAGAGGTCAGGGAGAACCTTATTTATATCACGACTCATGGGTAATTAGTGATTTAGATGGTAATTTAATCGATTCTACTACAGTTGAATTTGGAGTAAGAACAACGGAACTCATTCAAGATAAAGATGCAAACGGTACTGCCTATTATTTTAAAATAAATGGAAGACCAATATTTTGTAAAGGTGCAAATTATATACCTACAGATGTTTTTCCTTCAAAAATATCCTCCGAAAAAGTGGAAAAGCTTATACGTGAAATGTATAAATCAAATTTTAATATTGTTCGCGTTTGGGGTGGAGGTATTTACCCAGATGACAGTTTTTATAAAGCTTGCAACAAATTTGGAATAATGGTATGGCAAGACTTGATGTTTGCTTGTGCGATGTATCCTGGTGACTCCATTTTTTTGGAAAATGTAAAAGAAGAACTAGAATTTCAAATTCCACGCATTGCTTCCAATCCTTGCGTAATTCAATTTAATGGAAACAATGAAGTGGATGTTGCTTGGAAATACTGGGGATTTAGAACTAAATATCAAATTACAAATAAACAACAAGCGATAATCGATGAAAATTATGATGCTTTATTTAAAAGATTGCTCCCCAAATTAATTGAAGAGAATACACTTATTCCTTACATCCATACTTCCCCCTTAGGTCACTGGACACAAAAAGAAGATTTTCCACATGGAACACAACATTATTGGGGGGTGTGGCATGGGAAGGATCCATTAGAAGATTTTGGAAGAAAATCTGGCCGCTTTAATGCGGAATATGGATTTCAATCGTTTCCAGAATATAGTACCTTATTGAGTTTTAGTGATACTTCAGAATGGGATTTGAATTCGTCAGTGATGAAAAATCATCAAAAAAGCTATGTCGGAAATGGTATGATTAAAAAACATTCCGATATTTTATTTGGTAAACCAAAAAACTTTACTGAATTTGTCTATTTTTCTCAATTGACTCAAGCAAAAGCAGTGAGTATTGCAATTTCATCCCATCGATTGAACGCGCCTATCTGTATGGGCACTATTTTCTGGCAATTAAATGATTGTTGGCCTGCTCCAACATGGTCAAGTATTGATTATTACGGGAATTGGAAAGCGTTACAGTATCGCGTGAAAGAAGATTATCAAGATGTTACAGTTCTTGAAAAAACGGAAGAAATAGGGGAGGAGGATTATTATTTTGTTTCTGACTCTCCTGTGGAATTTGAAACGGATTTGATTTCTGAAGTGTATAGTGTGAAGGGGATGTTAATTAAAAAATCAACCAACAGAATAAAAGTCAAATCTGGTGTGAAGTATATTTTGGATATTCCGAATGCTGAAGGCTGGTCTAAGGTTAATTATTTTGTCAAATTTAGTTGGGAGAATGAGTTGCATGAAAATAAAGAAAGAAGTTTTACACATATTGCAGATGTATTTTCATGCAGTAAGGCTTCGGGAAATGATTTTAATTGGGAGATAATTCAATTAGATAGTATCAATAAAAAAGCTGTAATTGAAATTTATTCTGGAAAATTACTTCAAGATCTTTGGTTTTCTTCTTTGAAATTAGGGGTGAAATATAATCGAAATTTCATATCTATTTTACCAGGAAAACATCAAATTGAAATTTCCTATGAAGGTGATGTCCCCAAAAAAGAAGATTTTATTGTAAATTGGAGGTAATACGTCACTCGTCACACGTCACACGTCACTCATTTATATTCTTCCAAAATTTTAACTTCACCTGTTTCAACATCATAAAAAGCACCAACTAATTCTATTTTCTTTTGTTGCACTAATTTCTTAATTGTTTGACTTCTGTGTAGGATGTCTTTAATAGTATAATGAACACTTTGTTTTGCTGTTTCGATTACTGACATTTTTTTTGTGGAGTGATTTTGAATAGATGGTTTAATTTGTTCTACTAATTGTGAAAGATGACCATGTTTAATGTCGTCAAGGGCACCTGTGACTGCGCCACAGTGACTATGACCCATAACCATAATTACTTTAGCAGTAGAATGATGTACTGTATACTCCAAGCTACCCAACACGTTATGATCCTCTAAATTCCCAGCATTTCGAATGACAAAGATGTTTCCAATTCCTTGGTCAAAAATGATTTCAGGTGGCACACGAGAGTCCATACAAGACAAAATAACTGCATGTGGTTTATGTCCATGTTTGGTAAGTTCGATTTGTTCTAAGTGATTTATATTTATAAGTTTGTCATGAAGAAAGCGTTTATTTCCCGCTAACAATTCGTTGATTGATTCTTGTGGTGTATGCGAAACAATCTCGTGAAATTTTTCAGTGTTTTTGATATCCCGTGCGCAATGTGAGAATAAAAGTATAAAGCTTAGTAAAATAATTGTTGGTTTAAACATGATTAATAGTTTAATTTTAAGCAAAAATAGACACAATTTTGTATTTCTTATTATTTCTCGTATATTTGCTCACGTCTAAAGTAGACATACATAAGAATCATTAAATAATATTGGAATGTATTTAGCACCAGAAAAGAAAACAGAAATCTTCGCAAAATACGCGGGATCTGAAACAAACACAGGATCTGCAGAAGGTCAAATCGCTTTATTTTCTTACAGAA
>CANGOA010000154.1 GCA_947455255.1 Flavobacteriia bacterium
AGTCGGCACCGGAAATGTTACATACCTTAATTAAGAATAAAGTCGCACCACTTTTAGCGACTGAAAAAATCTATTTTGTACTGATTGATAATTTGCGTTACGATCAATGGCAAGTGTTGAAACCTATTGTTTCCAAATATTTTACGGTAACCAAAGAGGAAGTCGTGTTGAGTATATTACCAACAACGACCCATTATGCACGTAACGCGTTGTTTGCGGGATTAATGCCTTCTGAAATTCAAAAAATGTTCCCGAAGTTTTGGGTGACCGAAGAAGAGGAGGGAGGAAAGAATTTGTTTGAGAAAGAATTGTTGGAAGCGAATTTGCAACGCTTGGGTAAATCTTGTAAAATCTCCTACAATAAAATCACAAATTTAGACGCAGGAAAGAAATTGGTAGATAATTTCAATCAGTTGAAAAATAATGATTTAAATGTGATTGTGTACAACTTCGTGGATATGCTTTCTCACGCCCGTACCGAAATGAATATCATCAAAGAATTAGCGGACGATGAAGCGGCTTATCGTTCATTAACTGCTTCATGGTTCGAACATTCTCCCTTGCAAGACATCTTTAAGAAAATTGCAGATGCAGGAGGGAAGGTCATCATTACAACCGACCATGGAAGTGTGAAAGTCACGAACCCGATTAAGTTAGCAGGAGAAAAAGAAACAAATCCGAATTTACGTTATAAGTCAGGACGTAACATGACCTACAAAGAAAAAGAGGCTTTTTCGATCCGTGACCCAAAACTGGCTTTCCTTCCAAAATCGAACCTCTCCAGCGAATACGTTTTCGCCCGCGAAACGGATTACTTTGTATACCCAAACAACTACAACCATTTTGTGAATTATTACATGAATACCTTCCAACATGGCGGAATATCCTTAGAAGAATTGATGATCCCGTATGTGGAATTAGTGTCGAAGAAGTAATTGAGTTGAAAGTTGAAAGTTGAAAGTAAAAAGTGATTTCAGTAGATTTTTTTAAATTATAAAAGATTTAAATTTTGGAGTAAGTCTAAAATGTGTTTTGCTTTAAGTGTGTTAACGTGTGAATGTAAATTAACATCGGCAACTTGGTAAGTAGAAGTCCATATAGTTTGAAATCCTTTTGTCTCAAATAAATTGTCAACTGCATGAATTGTTTCACCGCGTGTTCGAGAAGTACAAATTATTAGATCGCAATTGAATTTATCAGTTAAACATAATAGTTTTTCTTTTAATCCAGTATTTGGATCTCCCTGACTTACTATTCCTACAATGATTCCATTAATTTCAACAATCAATTTAATATCTCCTTGTAATGGGATTTCAAAAGGAATTGGTAAAATAGGTTTTAAGTTTGGAAAATTGATTTTAATTAAATTCGCAAATTCTCTTATTGTTTCAGTTTTTCCTTTATTACTACTATTAAATACTGCAAGTATAGTTTTCTTGTAATCCATTTTCTCTTAAATTATCAATACTATTATTTATTCTTTGATCAATTTTAATGCTGAAATATCTTTTGATGTAATAAAATAAGTTCCAATTTCAAGATTTTCAATATTGATTAATTGTGAGGTCGAGTTTATTATTGATGAGTACATTACTCTTCCTAATACATCAACAACATCAAATGATTTCCCTAACATTAAAACGGAAGAATTTAAAACAAAAGAACCTTTAGCTGGATTTGGATAAATATTCAATAATTCACTTTCAATAGCTTTCAAGCCTAAAGATTTACCTTCTTTACTAATAATATTACTATTTACAGAAGTAAAAATTCTTTTGGAAGGATTGCATGCGTCTGATTTTGTAATTCTTACTTGATACCATGCAGTAGTAGGGGGAGTATTATCAATATATGCATAGGAGTTATTAGCAACCGTTGAAATTAAATTAAAATTAACACCATCTGTACTTCTCCAAATTTCAAAGTTTTGATAGTCAAATCCTTCATATTTGTTCCAAGACAAATTAACAGTTCCATTTAAACCTACATTACTACTTAACAACATTGTAGTATGATTTGAACTTAAAGAGGTTTCATTTCCACAACTATCAATTATCGATATTTTATATCTATCAATATTTGAATTAGGTTTGCTTAATGTATCTAACCATTCGGAAACTAAATGTTTAGATTGTTCATGCACTAAATCATATTTACTAGTTGTTTGATTTTGTTTGTAAATACGGTATGTTGAAACATATTTGTTATCCAAATTATCCCAAACAATCAAATTATATCCATTTTGATTGGTTACCATACAAATAGGAATTGTGTTTAAAGCAGTGTCTTTGATTTGCAATGGTAAATTAATGCCTATTGTACCATGACAATAATTATCTTCAAGTTGTAAAGCTTGTCCATAAGGAGAAACAACACCAGTGATTTTATGTGTAAGTTTAAATAGTTGATTATTATTAAATGTTAAAGTAGAGTTTGTATCTCTAATTTCGTTGTTTAATGAATCACGTAATATCCAATAATGTTTATATGATGTTAATACATCTTTATTAATAGAAAGTGAAAGTGTACTATTACCACAATTTTTATTATAATTAAGCAATATACAATTATTTTCATAATATGTATTACATAATTTAGAATCGCCAGAACCGCTCAATATTACCAACCCACTATCAGTACCAATCCATTTTCTATCTTGTATATCTACAGCAATTGAATAAATCTTATTACTTGCTAATCCACTATTTGTTTTTGTGTATTTTTTTAAATTAATATTATCAAATTGATAAACACCTTCTGCAGTACCATACCATTTATGGTTTTGATTATCAATAACTAAAGTGTTAGCTTTAATATCGTCTGGATTACCGCTACCGTTATTACTTAAAGTACCGCTACTTAAAGAAACCCAATTAGTATCATTGTAGTTTTTTAAATCCGCATAATTAAGAATTAATTTGTTTCCTTTTTTATCAATTATTATAGAAGTACAACCTTGCCATAAGTAACTACCGAATTTATCACCTTTATAATAATTTATCCAATTCGTACCATCGAATTTGCTTACCCCACTAGCTGTTGCAATCCATTTAACTCCTTTTGAATCGATTACTATTGAGTAAACAAGATTATCTATAATACCACTATTTGTTGAGTTATATTGTAACCATTTTACACCATCAAATTTCCAAACACCGGATGTAGAAGCAACCCATTTAGTTCCATCTAAATCTATAGCGATTGAATTGCAAGCAATTGAATTAGGAGATTTATACGAAGTCCAATTTGTTCCATCAAATTTACATAATCCAATTGCTGTTCCCATCCATACATTTCCTTTATCATCAATTGTAATTGATAAAATAGTATTGTTAGTTAAACCGCTATTTGAAGTTGTGTATGTTTTCCAATTTGTTCCATCAAATTTACATAACCCTTTATTTGTTCCGATCCATTTGTTTCCTTGGGTATCAATTTTAATGGAAGATATGGAATTACTTAATATACCACTGTTAGAAGTATTATATGTAATCCAAGCAGATTGAGCCACAACATTTGAAGAGAAAAATATTGCAACGATTAGTTTTAAATAGGTTTTTATCATTTTGATTTATTTACATTTTAACTACAAATTGTAATCTACACAAATGTAAAATTAAATATTAAATATTAACATAGGTTATAATCAACCTGTTTTTTTCAATTGGTTTCTTTCAACTAATTGTTTGGAATTTTGAATATGGTTAAGAAAGAAGTTAAACATAAAATTCCCGAATATTGCATTGAGTTAGGATTGAGAATTCGGGAATATAGAAAGTCAAAGAATATTACCATAGAAGAAATAGCTTTCAAAGCAGGAATTGATGCGCAAAATTTAAGGAAATACGAATTAGGAAAACAAGAAATGAGAATTTCTATGTTAAAAAGAATTGCAGATGCATTTGATATAAGTGTATCAGAACTTCTTAATTTTTAAATGAAACGAAATATATAAAAACACTTTCGAAGCATTCACGAGACATTTCAACCCGAAGCGAGATCCGTCGCATTGGAAAAGTAAATCGAGCTTTTGTCGGATAAGGTAGCGTAACAAAAACAAGTGTTTGAGGAGGTACGACGAGTTTTGTTTTTGTAGCGAACGTTCCGAAATAAAAGCCGATGCTTTTCTAGCGACAAAGGCCCTTTTTGCTTACTTTTTTGGCCAGAAAAAAGTAAGAGAAAAAAAGAAATTAATTTGTTGTATTTTTATCCCTCAAATCACCACCATGGACTTCCACATCACCAACCTCCACGACCTTAAATCACCTGCAATCTACCTTGCGGAGCTCCTTAATAACCATAAAATCGTAGCGTTAGAAGGACAAATGGGAGCAGGAAAAACAACGTTTGTACAAACCGTTTTGAAGTCGATTGGGGTAGAAGAACTCGAAGGCTCACCTACGTATTCCTTAATCAATGAGTACCAATCAACCCTTTTAGGAAAAGTGTATCACCTTGATTTATATCGTTTAAATTCAATTGATGAGGTATACGATATTGGAATCGAAGAATTAGTATACCAAAATGTGGTGTGTTTCATCGAATGGCCAGAAAAGATGCAAGAAATGTTGCCAGATAACACAATTTGGGTGTATCTTCGCGTAGAAGAAGATTTAAGTAGAATCATAACGGTAAAACATGAAGACTAATCCAGACATTTTAAAAGCGTTAATCAAAGAAAGTGGCTTGTTGCCACAGGTTGAAATGCTTGAAATCAAAAAGAAAAAAGGAAGCTTACACATTGGAATCCCAAAAGAAACTACGTTTCAAGAACGTCGTGTTTCTTTAGCTCCGGAAGCTGTTTCCTTGTTGGTTTCAAATGGACATCGTGTGAAAATCGAGACGAAAAGTGGAGAGAACTCCAATTTTACGGACAATGAATATTCAGAAGCTGGTGCAGAAATTTGCTACGATCCAGCGGAAATTTATAAATGCGATATCATCTTCAAAGTTGCTCCACCGAATGAGGAAGAGGTAGAAATGATGACTGGCGGACAAACCTTAATTTCTGCCTTGCAGTTATCGGTTCAACCAAAAGAGATTCTTCAAAAATTAATGCAGAAAAAAATCACGGCAATTGCCTGGGATTACATACAAGACGAAGATGGTTCATACCCTGTTGTTCGTACCATGGGTGAGATTGCTGGAACAACATCGATTACTATTGCTGCCGAATTACTTTCCAATTTCGAAACTGGAAAAGGAGTTATGTTAGGTGGTATTGCTGGGGTTCAACCAGCGGAAGTAGTGATTTTAGGTGCAGGAATTGTAGGCGAATATGCGGTAAGAGCTGCGATGGGCTTAGGTGCTTCGGTACGTTTGTTTGACAGTTCATTATCTCGATTGAGAAGGTTGCAAAATAACTTGGGTCGACGTGTATTTACTTCGGTATTACAACCAAAAGTCCTTGCGAAATCGATCAAACGTGCGGATGTTGTGATTGGTGCAGTTCGTGCACCACTTGGAAGAACTCCTTGTATCGTAACGGAAGAAATGATCGAAGAAATGAAACCAGGTTCTGTGATTATTGATGTAAGTATTGATCAAGGTGGATGTGTGGAAACTTCTAGAGTTACGAACCATAAAAACCCAACCTTTGTGAAACATGGTGTAGTACATTACTGTGTACCGAACATTGCTTCACGTGTTCCAAGAACAGCTTCTTTTGCTTTGTCCAATATTTTCGCGCCAATCTTGTTGGAGATGGGAAATAAAGGTGGGTGTAAAGAATTGATAAAAGACGACAAAGGATTCCGCTCTGGTGTATATATGTACAAAGGAACGTTAACAAGCGAAGTACTTGGAAAAGTTTTTGATTTGAAATATAAGTCTATCGAATTGTTGATGTTAGGAATGTAATAGATGAGTGACGAAGTGACGAGTTACGTAATAGGATAATAAACAAAAAAAAGCCAATCGGATACGATTGGCTTTGTTGTTTTACAAGGAGGAATTTGAATTTTTCTCTTTCTTTTTTGCATCCTTGGCTGCACGTTTTTCTTTCAATGTTTTTTCAGGTGCTTTTTTACCTTTTTCTTTTACTCCTTTTTCTCCAGCCATCTTA
>CANGOA010000155.1 GCA_947455255.1 Flavobacteriia bacterium
CGAACACGTACCACCACAAGAAATAAACAAAACATTCTACGACCTTAACATACAACTATCTAATCACAAGGTCGAAAACATTGGTGGTTATACGTTGACCATATTTAAGAACAAATTTAAACTAACTTTCTGATGAATAAAGAACAAAAATATGTTACCGTAGACGTAGCCAAATACATAGTTAATAAATCACTAACAACGATTAAAAACCTAGTAAAAAAGGTACGTGAATACGAAAAAGATGGTAACGGGACGGGTCAACCTTTAAAAACAGTTCAAGGGTTGACGGTCATTGACGGTCAATATGACCCTATAATTAAAGATGAACCAAACAATAAGGGGCGAATTCGTACCGTAATAAATGTTGAATTTCTTCACTTTTACTTTGGTACTGATGGAATTGACAACCGAGAAAGGAATAATTTAGCTCTAAAGGTCAATGTAGGTCAGTGGACTAGTCAACCGACTGTCAATGACCGTCAGTTGTTGGGTCATGTTGACCGTCAACCAATGGTCAACGTTGAATTTGAGGAACTACCAACAAAAAACAATGATAGCGAGATTTTAGAGGTTAAATTAAGCTATGAGCAGAAGCGAGTTAAAGAATTAGAACAAGAGGTTAACGAGTATAAAGAACAGTTAAAAGAAGTACTTAAAACACAAGCTGAACAACAACAAAGGTTATTTGAAATAACAGAAAATAACCAACTATTGTTACAGAACCAACAGACGTTACAAATTCAACCAAAACAATTAGAAGAAACTACAAAGACCCGTAAATGGTGGCAAAGAAAAAGGGACTAATTAAGCCCCTTTTATTTGTTTTAATAACACCAATAAACCAATAATAGGTAAACACACAAAGAACATCATTTGAAACCACCAAAGACGTGTATAGTGCATTAAATGGTAAGGGCTAAATTTATTCAGCATCTAGGTCAGCTAATTTCTTTTTTAATATTGCTTTCTCTTCTTCTTTCTTCTTATCAATAGCAGTTTGAATAGATAATTTAATACGTTTCAATTCATCATATTTTAAGGCATTGAATACCAAATTCAATTGGGGTTCACGCAGTCTTTGAACAGTAATAGCAGTTGTGCTAGTTCCTTTCTTGTTAGTTGTTTTTTCCGTATTTTCTGACATAATAAAAAGATTATAATTTAATACAAATGTATTGACTTTTTGTGAACATTTCGTATATTTATTAATAAAACATTTATACTATGAAGTTAACACCAAGACCCAAATTAAAAGATAGCGATTTACACATAAGGCTATCTAAATCTAAACACGACACATTAAGAAAGATTTGCCTATTAAAAAACATTAGTATAACAAGTCTAATTGAATCACATATTACAAGTTTAGAGCAACACCACAACATCTAAAACAAAAGACCTTTTCATAAATTCTCGATAGTGGTTTATTGAGTTTTTCAGCATTAAGCCCACCAATTTTTGGTGGGTTTTGTGTTTTATGATGGTCAATGACCGTCAGTTGTTGGGTCAGTCTGACCGTACAAATCTATCTTATAGCCGTAACTATCTAGTAATTAGTTGTTTAACATTTTTCTTTCATTTATTATCAATTATTTGGTCAAAATCGCTTGACTTATGTGTACACGTGGCTTATATTCTACATAAGTGCTGATGAAGTTGGGTTTCAGATAATGTTTATTATTTAACTATCTGATTATCAAGTACTTAATATTAAAACACTGAAAATCAGATAGTTATAAGTTATCTTAAAGATAATTGAAAATAATTATGATTTCAGTAAAAGTGTACATATTTATTATTGTGATGGGGAAATACTCCACTAGGGTGTGTTATACCATAAAGCCACAAATAACGATGAAAGATAAGATAAAACCACGATGAATGAAAAGGAATACTTCACAACAAAAGAGATAGCAATATCAACTAGTCAGACAACTAGAAACATTAGGTACAAAGCCAATAAGTTAGATGTACCATCTAGTATGATGTTTAAAGATGAGTTTGGAACATATTACATTCATCATTTGTTGCTACCACACTTTGCACCAAAGAATACGGGTAAATCCAAGAGTTACGCAATGACCTTTGATATACTATCCACGAGGTCAGAATCAGACATCATAGAGGTAATGGAATACATTACAGATGAGTTTGCGAGGGTTAAGATGAAATACTCTATTGAAACCAAGAACAACGGTATGAAGCACATACACGCAATTGTTGAGGGTGTGAGTAAGTCAGATTTCAGAAATAAGATAAGATTATACTTCCACGAGAATACACGGGTGTATGTGGTTGGAATTTACGATAAACAAGGGTGGATTAAATACATAGGTAAAGAAGCCCAAATAATAACAATAGATAAAACAAATTAGAATGAATGAACTAGAAGAATTTAACGTACACCGCAACGAAAAGCCATACAGTCACTACAAAGAGATTAACCCCGAATTATCACTAAAAATGTATAACTATCTTAAGGCTAACGGTTCATTATGGAAAGTTGGGTGTGGGGTTGGTGTCAGTATAAAATGGGACAATGAGAGATTAGCACCCGTATGGTGGCGAAATAATGAAGAATGTTTTAAGAACAGATATAACAATAACGATTAAATAAAAAACAAATTAAGATGAGCAACATTAATTACGATGGTGGTACACCACGAAGAAACACATTAGACAACACAGACGAACAAAGAGTTCGTGAAATCCTAAAAGAAACAGCAGTACCACAAGCACCCGACAGAATCACAAAAGCAGTTAGATTAATCGAGGGTGTAAAAGGGAGAGATACAAAAATGATTATCACTAAACGTGAGCTGATAGATTTAATCCTAAAAGATAATGAAGAATCAGAACAAAGAGTTCGTGAAATCCTTTCGAAGAACAAAGGAGAGTTAAACGCATTTTGTTCGATGGTCAGAGGAGAATTAAAATAGTTGTATGCAATTTTAGGTTATAACTAAACGTGATATTTTTATAGGTGGTTGAAACGCAGTAAAACTGTTAAAAAAGAATATGCAAAAATAACCACCCTAAATTTGCACGAATGAAAAAGAATATGTATCTTTGTTTCACACAAAATACGGTAACGATGAAAGCGAGATATATTAGACAGAGCACACAAAAACAAAATGGAAACCAAAGACAGTTAGCGAAAGCACACGCAGACGAAAGATTGTTTATTGATGTTGTTAGTGGGTCGGTAGCATTTTCGAAAAGAGAACAAGGTGCTGAACTATTGAAAGCGATTGAGAATAAAGAAATATCTTACGTGACATTTCACGCAGTAGATAGATGTGGTCGTAGTACTAGTGATGTGTTAAAAACATTAGAGTTCATGCGAGAGCATAACGTAACAGTTAAGATAGAAAACCTAGGTATTGAAAGTATGATAGGCGATAAGGTTAACCCCGTATTTTCTTTAATCACAACCATACTAGCAGAATTAGGGTCATTAGAAAAGGCTACCCTTTTAGAAAGACAAGCCGAGGGGATAATTTTGGCAAAGGCAAAAGGAACGGTTTACCGTGGTAGAGTTAAGGGTACAACCGAAAGCGATAGCGAGGTGTTGAACAAGTACCCTAAATTGGTTAAGGTGTTGAGGGCTAACCCGACATTATCACTCCAAAACGTTGCAAATGTCTGCAACGGTGCAACAAACAAAGGTGCTGATAAAAAGTTAAGTGCTAACACAGTAAGAAAGGTTAAGCAGATATTAAACAAATAACACATATAGGGGCGGTGGGGTTTATTCGCCATTTCTTCACAGTCCCGTGTTATTTTTGTACAAAAAAATAACCCACCTAGAATTAAAAAAAAATATATAGTATAATGGGGTATGATAGGACGGGCGAAGCGGTGACCATTTTTTTTAAAAAAAAAGTGTGTCAGCACAAAGTAACATAATTTTTTTGTGATACACAAGAAAAAAACAAATTTTTTTTAGATTAAAATGGAACAAATAAAACTAACTACTGAACTACTAAAACGTATAAAAAAAGAGATAGACCAAAACACAAATAAGGATAAGAAAGCGGTGGGGTTCTCACAGTTGACCGTATGGTATGCAACGCAACACATAACCAAAGCACAAGCACAGCAAATTATAAGTTTTTATAACAAGTATAACAACGACCCGAAAGACCGACAGAAAAAAGAGATTTACGATAGATTGGTAATCCTTCCGTTTGCAAAGAACCAAATAGAACATTTAAAACGTATCGAAGCAACGAAACGTAAGACCGTACAACACACAAGGACAAACAGAACAGTAGACCGTAATATACATCTCCAAAAAGCAAGTACACTAACAAGACCACCCGAAGCACCACGAACAAAAGATATAAAAGTTGATGGATTAAACGAAGAGTTAAAGAGGTTTGCGATGTTAAGTAATTATGATTTAACCGAGGGGTTAAAGATGCAACAGTATAGAGTTACATATACAGTTGGTAAAGGTGCAAGGGTCACGACCAATATATCAGCATACAGCGGTAGCGAGTTACATATCATAGCAAGATTAAAGGAACGTAATCCGAGTTTGAGAGGTAAACAAATAATTGTACTATATATACAAAAGAAGTGATTTAACGGTACTTATTGGATACCGTGGGGGTTTTGTTGCACAACTCTTCACTAGCGGTGTACAATGCAGTAAACGGGGTTTAAATTATTCCTGGTGTATGTTTGGTTGATGGTGTTCGTTCATTGGGTGGTAAAATTTGATTTAGGATTATTTTGAAGCGATTTAAGACGTTTTAAAGTGATAAGTGTACATTTTATTATTCAAGCTGCTAAAATCGTTTTAAATCGTTTCTGATGGCAATTTTTTTTATTTTTAATTTTTTAAAAAGAAGTACGAAGTAAAGATTCACACAACTTACTTTTCTTTTACTTTTAATCAATATACTTTTAGGGTAGCACCGTAACCCACGACATGACAAAGATATATGAGTTTAACCCCTACCACTTTTAGAACAAATAGGGGGTTTAAACCCTACCATTTTTAGAACATAACCCTACCACTTTTAGAACAAAGGCACTACCATCATAAAAACTTTGGTAGTATTTGAAAGTTTATTTTATATTTGTGGTATGGAAATAAATAAAGATAGTGTAAAAGTAAGAGATAGTGTTTATCAATCCAATCAGATAACACAATCACACCTACCATTCACGAAGTTAGAAGCTGATATTTTCACACTGATTTTAGCCACCTTACAAATGGATAAATCACGATACACTTACAACATTAAGGACTTGATGAACCATTTAAAAATTGAATCCAAAAACTACAAAAGTTTTGTGGGTGCTATTAATGGTTTATATGAAAAATCAATCATAATTAAACACGTTGACGGTGCGACTGAAAAGATAAGGTTATTGAGCCGTATAAAATACCAAGACCCGAAACATATAAGCGTTAATGATGATGTAGAATTATCAATTAGCGAGGATATAAAACCGCATCTTTTCGACCTTAAAAAACACTATACCATATATGAAACCAATTCATTTTTACAGCTAGATTCTATCAACTCAAAAAAGCTTTATACACTATTTGCACAATTCAAAAGCACGGGTAAAATACGAATGAGTAAAAACCAAATACAAGACATTTTAAACACCAATTACGCAGATTTTTCAGTGTTAATGGCAAAGGTTATTAAACCATGTGTTGAAGAAATTCAGACCAAAACCAACGTAAAAAATATTAACATAGAACCAATTAAAAGAGGTAGGGTTATTGATGGTTATTTCTTTAATTTTAATTACAAAGTTATTCAATACCAACTTGAATTATTACCAAAAGAAACCACACCGCAACAATTGGATATATACGACCAATTAACGACAAAATTTAGGTTGACCAAGGCACAAGCGACAACCATAATCGAACACGTACCACCACAAGAAATAAACAAAACATTCTACGACCTTAACATACAACTATCTAATCACAAGGTCGAAAACATTGGTGGTTATACGTTGACCATATTTAAGAACAAATTTAAACTAACTTTCTGATGAATAAAGAACAAAA
>CANGOA010000156.1 GCA_947455255.1 Flavobacteriia bacterium
CTAACTTGGCATCACCATATAAATATACTTTTCTATTTTTCAAATCATTGAATACCGAATCTTTAGCACTATACTTACCAATTGATTGGAGAGAATTGTCATTGGTGTAAATAGTATCCTTTTGGGCATAACTAGTCAAAGAACCAAAGTTTATTAACAATGAAACGAAGAAAATTTGATGTAGAATCGAAAATTTCACGTGTTGATATACCTAAATTTGTTGTTTTTCATTATAAAATGATGCAAAACTATAAAAATACAAGTATCTTACCACATAATATGCTATATAACTTTCAATTGTTTGGTATAATCTTAATTATTGTGCTAAACTCATTTTTTAGTTTTGGACAAAGTAAAAATGATAATTCTACTATTAAGACAGTATGTATTGATGCAGGTCATGGAGGAAAAGATCCAGGATGTCACGGAGGGGCTGCTAACGAAAAAACTGTTTGCTTACAAATTGCCTTGTTATTAGGGGCAAAAATAAAAGAAGCATATCCAAACATTAATGTAATATATACAAGAGATACAGACGTTTTTGTTGAACTAGATGATAGGGCAAAAATTGCAAATAGAAACAATGCGGATTTATTTATATGCATCCATGCAAATTCAGCATCTCCAGCCGCATACGGGACTGAAACATTTGTTTTAGGACTTCATCGTGCAGCTTCACAACAAAAAGTTGCAGACAGAGAAAACAGTACTATTTATTTAGAAGAAGACAAAGGTGCAAAATACAAAGATTTCGACATGAGTCCTGATGCGATTATTGCTCGTCAGTTACAACTTTCTATTTTTTTAGATCATTCAATAAATTTCGCTTCAAAATTACAATCTGAATTTAAAGAAATTGGAAGATATGACAGAGGTGTCAAACAAGCAGGATTTCTAGTACTTTATAAAACAACAATGCCTTCAGTATTGATTGAAACTGGATTTTTAACTAATCCAAATGATGAAATCTTCTTAAAAAATACAGACACACAAAATAAAATGGCAAACGCTATGTTTAAAGCATTTAAACATTACAAACTCGATTTAGAAGGTGTCGACATTATCAAAAATGACAAAAAATCATCTATAACAACATTAGAAAAAAACAATCAAATAATTACACAAAACGGAAATACACAGATAGAACAAACAAGTACTGTTAAAAAAACATCAATTATTTTCAAAGTACAGCTAGAAACTTCAGATAAAAAACTATCTTTAAACTCACAAAAATATGCAGGATTAAAGGTTGATGAAGAGAAAGATGGTCTTGTATATAAATATATTACTGGTAATTTTGAAGGTGATTTTGAGTCTGCGAATAAATTAAAAAATGAGATGCGAAAAAAAGGTTTTACGAACGCATTTGTATATGCCATAGAAAATGGAATAAGAATACCTTTAGATCAAGGTCTTAATAAATTAAAAAAGAATTAAATTTTGAAAATTAGTAAGGAAATAAAATTAGGAATTATCGCAATTTGTGCGATTGCATTGATAATAACTGGTGTAAATTTTCTAAAAGGAAGTAGTTTTTTTGGTGGTGACGACATTTATTATGGATACTTCCCAACTTCAGGAGGAATAATGCCTGCAAGTTCAGTTGCAATAAATGGTGTTAGTGTTGGTAAGGTACTCTCTATTGAATATGTTACTAGTGAATCAATTGAAAGAAAGGTTAAAGTAACGTTTAATATTCAAAACAAAAAAATTAAAATACCTAAAGGTTCTAACGTACAAATTGGTTCATTAGACCTATTTAACAAGGCTATAATATTAACATTTTCAGATGACCTAAGTAAGGGGTATTACCCGGTTAAAAGTAAATTTGCAGGTACAGTTTCATTAGACATGACACAACAAGTTCAAGCAATGGCTGATCCTGTTTCAAAAAAATTACAGCATTTGATGGGAAATATTGACAGAATGGTCAATTCAATTACAATTTTATTTGATACTACGAGAGGAACTAACGATATACGGTCAAGTTTGAATGAAGCTAAACTTGCAATCAAAAGATTTGGAAATTTATCTTTAGAAATGAATGACTTAGTAAGGGAAGAGAAAATTAAATTAAGTGATATTCTACAAAACGTAGCTAATATTACTAAAAATTTAGATAAAAGTAACAAGGAAATTTCAGCTATATTAGGTAATGCTCATTCATTTACAAATGACTTAGTAAAATCTAATTTCAAAGATGTTATATCCGGTGCAAACAAAGTAATTACATCTATAAATAATGCATTAGAAGAAACTAATCAAAATCGAGGAAATTTATCTAAATTACTAAAAGACGAGACTCTATATAATGAACTTGTTAATTCGAATAAAAAAATTCAAATCATATTGGATGATTTACATGAACATCCAGAAAAATACATTAAATTATCAGTATTTAGCAGAAGACCAAAAGGTCTTCAAATTACAAAAAAAGAAGAAGAAAAATTAAGAAAAATCTTAGACTCAATCCCTTAAAAATCATCTATGTCAATTATTATTTTTAGTATCCTTTTTTGTGTAGGATTTTATTTTTTCAGTAAAAACATTTTACAGGTTCGTACTAACATTTTGTTAGGTAAGGATATTGACCGTATAGACAACGCTTCCGAACGTTGGAAAACAATGGCTTTAGTTGCATTAGGACAAAAGAAAATGTTTACTAGACCTATTCCAGCATTATTGCATTTATGCTTGTATGCAGCTTTTGTAATTACACAAATTGAATTGATAGAAATTTTTACGGATGGATTTACTAATTCACATCGTTTTTTCCATTCTTTTCTAGGTGGTTTTTATACCTTCATGATTAGTTTTATTGAGATTTTATCGGTTTTAGCGTTGGTAGGTACTGTTGCTTTTTTGTCCCGTAGAAATCTGTTAAAACTTCCAAGATTAAACATGAAAGAATTGTCAGGCTGGCCAAAGAAAGATGCGAATCTAATATTGATTATGGAAATCGTATTAGTTACCTTTATTTTCACAATGAATGGAGCAGATGAAGCAATTTTAAAAGATCAAGGTGGTTCGTATCGTTTTGTGCTTTCTTCTTTTATCTCCCCTTTAATTTTTGAAGGAATGAACCTTCATACCTTACATATCTTTGAGCAAATTGGATGGTGGGGACATTTAGTAATGGTTTTTACATTTTTAAATTATTTACCTTATTCTAAACATTTACATATATTACTTGCATTTCCAAATACTTATTATTCCAATTTAGATAAAAAAGGAAAGTTTACCAATTTATCATCTGTAACTGAAGAAGTAAAAAAGATGATGGATCCTACAATTGATCCTTTTGCTGCGACTGAAAACGAAGGAGAAATTCCACCTCGATTTGGAGCAAAAGACGTTACTGATTTGACTTGGAAAAACTTATTAGATGCATATACTTGTACCGAATGTGGTAGATGTACTTCTTCTTGTCCTGCAAATCAAACTGGTAAATTATTATCTCCTCGAAAAATCATTATGGATACCCGTGATCGTTTGGTAGAGCTTGGAGAAGGAATTCGTAAAAATGGAAAAGAATATACAGACGGAAAAAGTTTGTTAGGAGATTACATTACAGAAGAAGAAATTTGGGCATGTACATCTTGTAATGCTTGTGTTCAAGAATGCCCTGTAAATATTGATCCGTTATCCATCATTGTGGATTTAAGACGTTACTTAGTGATGGAAGAATCAAAGATGCCAACTGAATTAACTGGGATGTTAACCAATATTGAAAACAACGGTGCACCTTGGCAATTTTCACCAGCTGATCGAGGGAACTGGATTAATGAGTGATGAGAGACGAAAAATTGATTTTAAAAATTAAAGTATAGATTATGGAACTAATTCCTTTAAGTGAAAATGGACATGCTTTAAGTCCTGTTTTACCAGAAAATGTAAAGAACTACTTAATTGATATAGATGGTACAATCTGTGACGATATTCCAAATGAAGAGCCAGAAAGAATGTTGACTGCAGCAGTTTATCCTGAAGCTTTAGTTACATTAAATAAATGGTATGATGAAGGTCATATTATTACTTTCTTTACTTCTAGAACAGAAGACCATAGAGCATATACAGAACAATGGTTGACTGAACATGGATTTAAGTATCACGGGATGGTTATGGGTAAACCTAGAGGAGGAAATTACCATTGGATCGATAACCATATGGTAAGAGCTACACAATACAAAGGTAAATTTACCGATTTAGTAGAACAACAAGTTACTATTCAAGTATTTGAAAAATAATATGAGTACAGCATTTAAAGTATCAACCATAGCTGAAATGATGGCGAATGGTGAATCTCCAGACATTTTGTTTTGGGTAGGTTGTTCTGGTAGTTTTGATGACCGAGCAAAAAAAATCACAAAGGCAGTTGCTAAAATTTTACACCATTGCAATGTTAAATTTGCAGTATTAGGTGCTGAAGAAAGTTGTACTGGAGATCCAGCAAAACGAGCAGGAAATGAATTTACATTTCAAATGCAAGCGATGATGAATATTCAGGTATTGGATGCCTATGCGGTTAAAAAAATAGTTACAGCTTGTCCTCATTGCTTCAACACCCTAAAAAATGAATATCCAGAACTTGGAGGAAATTACGAAGTAATTCATCATACCCAATTAATTCAAGATTTGATAAATCAAGGAAAACTTGGATTAGAAGGTAGTCAAACTTATAAAGGAAAGAAAATTACCTTTCATGACCCATGCTATTTAGGTCGAGCAAACGATGTTTATGAAGCTCCACGTGTATTGATAGAAAAATTAGATGCTGAATTAATTGAGATGAAACGTTGTAAAACAACAGGATTATGTTGTGGTGCAGGTGGTGCTCAAATGTTTAAAGAAGCAGAAAAAGGAAATAAAGAAATCAATGTTGAGCGAACTGAGGATGCTTTAGAAACAAATGCATCTATTATTGCAACAGGTTGTCCATTCTGTAATACAATGATGACAGATGGTGTCAAAAATTTTAACAAAGAACAAGATATTCAAGTATTAGATATCGCAGAACTAATCGCAAATGCAGCAGATTTATAATTTATTTGAAGATTTCTCAGAATATAGTCGTGTATGGTTATATACAGCAGATAGGGCTATAGATACAATAGAAGCTCATTACATTCAAGAAAACTTAGAATATTTTGCTTCAGCTTGGAAAGCTCATAGCACTCCTTTAAAAGCTAAAGCGTGCATGTTAAATGAATATATTATTGCATTTGTAGTTGATCAAACCATTACTAATGCATCTGGATGTTCAGTAGACACTTCTGTTAGATTTGTTAAAGAACTTGGTGAAAAATTAAACATAAACTTCTTTAATCGAATGAAAATCTTAATAGAAAATAAAGAAGGTATAAAATCACTTTACAGTTATAATAAATTAAATGAGTTAAAAGAACACAAATACTATAACCCACTTATTGATAATCTTAAAGATTTAAAGGATAATTGGATAATAAAAATTTAGTTAGTTAAATATGAAATAAATAGAAGAAGCTGTTTCAAAATCAAATTTGAACAACCTCTATTTTTTATGTTTAATCATTCGGAATATTCTCCCTCATAAATATATTAAAATCTATTTCGTTTAACATAACCACCTATAGGGATTGGATTATAAAAGTTGTAAATTCGAACCGAAAGCTTATGTTATGCTATCTTGTGAAATGGGATCATGACCAAAAGTTGGGGATAAATTTTAGTTCTATATGGAATACTGTGGGTAGTTAAACTTTAGCTTCCCTGCCACAAAGTAAATCATGTTAATGAAGTTTTCAATATTTCTATAACCACGAGCTCTTTTTTTTGCTAATTGGATTTTAGAATTTATCCCCTCTAATATTCAGTTAGATATTTTACTATTAACCTCAGTTCGATTAAAAAAGTGCTATCTGATCAGTGATTTTTACGTCATATTTAATAGCTGGTTTTTTAGGAAAGAAACTATATGCTATTAACCCAGAAATAAGGTTAGAAATAAAATTTTCAAAGCTTCTATGTCTTGA
>CANGOA010000157.1 GCA_947455255.1 Flavobacteriia bacterium
GCTGTTTCTGAAACCAATCACTTCTTCGATTAATTTATTTGTAACCTCCGTTTTAGATTCGTTGTATAACTGTACGCTGAAACATTCTTCAACCACGTCAAAAACCATTTTGTTAAGGTCTTTTTTGAAATTTCTTTTACTTGCCATTATTCTTATATTTTCTGTAAAGATACGGCTTTCTTTAGATTGAAAAAATAGTTTTTAGTTAATTATTTATTTATCAACCTCAAATCTAATCCCAATAGTAGCTGTTAGTCCATTTGTCATCGAAGGATTAATCACATTTAAGCTATTCGGAATAGAATGATCATAGATAGTCGTGTTTTTCACTGAAAAAGAGTGGCGATACTGAACACATAAATTTAACACACCATACTGATAATTCACCCCAGGAGCTAGCGAAATAAGTCGATTCATATTCAACATATTACCAGTATGAAAAAAGGAAGAAGTCGACAAATCCTTGAGACCAAACTCTGCGTAGGCAACTCCAAAACTAAGTGCAAGATCATGCTTATCTTCTTGATAGAATGAATATTGTTGTAAATAACCAAAATTCATATAGTTGTAAACTGGTTTTGAAATAACAGATGTATATTCTTTATCCGAAATTTTTGATTCGTTTGAGTTATAATTAAATCCGATAAAATGTCTTTTGTACTTTACACCGTAAGTTATCTCCGTTGCAAAAGCTGCCCTGTAATTTAAGGTTGCTGCTCCCAAATTAACTCCGACCAGTAATTTCGGTTTTGGTTTACTTTCCATGTCTGAGGCCGTTGCTACTTGTGCTGTCACCTGGGACAGAAATAAAACGGAAAATAAAGATGATAAAATACTTTTTTTCATAGGTATGTATAATTTTAAGAAGTACTAAAAATAAGAAAATAAGTTGTTTCAACAATATTTTTGGATTTCACTACATTTTCCCTAATTTTGCACTCAATTAAATAACTACTTATGGCAACTACTGCAGATATTAAAAATGGATTATGTATTAAGTTTAACGATAAACTTTGTCAAATTATTGAATTTCAACACGTAAAACCTGGTAAAGGTCCAGCATTTGTTCGTACAAAATTGAGACAAATTGAATCAGGGAAAGTAATTGACAATACGTTTTCTGCAGGACATAAAATTGAGCCAGTTCGTATCGAAAACCGTGAGTACCAATATTTATACCAAGAAGGTACTGAATATGTATTCATGAATAACGAAACTTTTGAACAAGTAAACATCCCTGCTAAAATGATTGAGAAGCCAGGTTTCTTAGTTGAAGGAATGATGTGTAACATCTTATTTCACGCGGAAGAAGAAAATCCATTAGTTGTTGAGTTACCATTCTACATTGAGTCTGAAGTGACTTACACTGAACCAGGGATTAAAGGGGATACAGCAACTAACACAATGAAACCAGCAACAATCGCTACAGGAGCGGAAGTACGTGTTCCTTTGTTTATTGATAATGGAGAAAAAATTAAAATTGATACACGTACAGGAGTTTATGTGGAGCGTGTGAAGAAATAATACTCGCAATAATTAGAACTATATAAGGCATTTAAGAAAATATTGGCCTGGTAGGGTTTTGAAGGCAAATAAGAAAGGCTACTCGTTTTGAGTAGCCTTTTCTTTTGAAGTTGATCTTAGTTGAGGTGAACCAAGGTTTGTTCGTTCAAGACTTTCACAGTCGTTACAGACTTACTGTAGTTCAAAATAGCTTCGATTGTTTTAGTAGATGGTTCGCTAGCTAAAACAGCTGATGAAGTCATAGTAATTGTTTTAGAGTAGTGTTTATTCATAGTTTCTTTTTAAGGTTATAAAATAGATAACGTAAAGCATGTATGAATATTGTGAATCAACAAAACAAATATTTCAATTTTTAATCATTTGATTTTATCAAACGTACCTTAAACATACCATTAGTAAGTGTTTTTGGAGTAGCGGAAGGGTTCAAAGTGTTGTATAATTTACATGTAAAAGTACCTGTAACATCTATGTAAGAAGTTGATAAATTTGATCCTTTAATCACAGAAATAATGTTTAAAGAAGATCCTGTCTGAGCACCTGCTTTTGTAGACCATTCAGATTCATCTGCTTTAATCGCGTAAGCTATACGAATCCCGTCTGCTTCACCGCTTGCAAAATTTTGTGTTCCTGTTTTAATTAAATTATAGAAAATTGAATCGTCATCATTGAATTTATGAAGATCTAAATTACTCGCTTTTACAGATACTTCTAAGTAATCGATGTAATCATAAGTATCTGATGTAGTGTCAATTTTTGATAATTCAGTACTAATTGCAATATCTAAAACATTATTGGGTGCATCGATGTCTTTTTCAATGGAAGTCCCAAAATGTAAACTATTTTTTTCTGATTCATAGCCACCCCATGTTTTACCATCTATCTTAGCAGATAAGTAGAATTCTGAACTTGCAGTAGTAGAATCTAATACTGTCGTTTTTGGATTATTTGTAGTTGGTGTAGTTGAAGTTGGTTTTACTTCTGCTTTTTTACAGCTCATCACAGACATCGCAGCGATGACAACAAGTGCTAATTTTTTCATAGGTTTATTTTTAGTTAATGATCAAAAATACCTATAATTATTAATTCAAATTAAACAGGTTTTTAAATTATAACTGAATGCTATTGTTGTAGTAAGAAACTTGAGCTATTTTTCCATTTTTAAAGTTCAGACTCAAGGCATCAAATTCCGATTGTGGACTAAAAGTAAAGCAATTCGATTTAGGATTAGAAATTGAGATATTGTATCTGTTTTTCAAGAGGTTTATCACTTGTTTTTTGTTATAACCAAGTTTGAAATAGGATAAAAAATTCACGTGTTGAATATCCACGGAAGCTTCTAGTAAGAGTGTATCGAGAGAATGTTTCAAAATTGCATATCTTATGACAAACTTGTCTTTTTTGCAAACTAAAATGTAATCAACCTCTTCAAAATTACTGTCATTGATTTTAGTAAGGTGATCTGTTTTAGAAATCTTAGCAAGCAACTCCTTTTGAATATCTTTAACAAATTGATAAGAAGAGTCTAATTCAAAATAAATGAATTCACATGGCTCTTGTTTTACTTTATTCAGCGAAACTCTTTTATCGATTTTTGATTTATTTACACAACTTGAAATCAGTATAATAATAAATAAAATAAAGTTATGTTTAATGATTTTCATTACATTAAATCATTAAACAAATTATTTATCTCCTCAAAACTTGGTCGTTCCATCACCTTTTCCAACATACATTTCTCATACAGTTTTATCAGTGATTCATTACCTTTTTCATGATCATGGTTAAGTGAAACAAGATCTTGCACCAAACATCCAAATGCACGAACATCTAAACGTTCTAAAAAGGACGCTTCCTCCGAATTTTTATCGTAAAAAGTTGCCGCACCAAAATCTCCAAAATAAGCTTTCCCTTCTTCATTAAATAAGGTGTTGTGTGCATATAAATCTCCATGCATAATACCTCGCGCATGCAAGTGTTTAGCTGCTTGTAACACTCCATTGAGAATACTGACTCCTTGTGCAAAGGAGAATTTTTGATCTGCTGGAAAAACATCACGTGTACATGTATCAAAACTTGGTGGTTGACCTAAATTTTTAAACTCAGCTGGTATCAATTCCATAACAATACCTTGTTTTCCTTCAGAATGACCTGAAATAGTTGCAGTTAACGGAACAATATTTTCATGTAGACCAGTTGATAAACAAGTCGCTAATTCGTCTTGTGGATACCCATCACTTGTCACTTCACCTTTAAAAATTTTAATAGCAACCTCTTTTTCACCATCAATTAATGCTTGACTAATAATTCCCGAAGCACCTTCTCCTAATTGTTTTTGAATTTCAACTCTTGACCAATCAATACTTGGAAGTTGCGTTGAAGAACTAGGTACAAATGTTGCTGGATTTCCCGAAAAAGCTAACCAAGACAATCGTGGTAATTGATACAACCAAGAAGGGATAGAAGTCAGTTGATTGGCAGAAATACGAACAAGTTCTAGACTGGTACAATTTCTCATTTCATCTGGTAATTCAGTGATACAATTTCCAGCCATGACAAACTTTTGTAACTTCTTACATTTACCTATTGAACGCGGAAGTTTTTGAAGTCGATTATCCGTTAAAATCAACCATTGCGTATTTTCAGGAATGGAATTTTCAGGAAATTCGACCAATTGATTTGACTTAAATCCAATCATCGTCAATGCAGGACAATCAGCCAACTGTTTTGGAAATACCGTAAATTTATTTTGCGAAAAAAAAGCAATCTTTAATTTCGAAAAACGATACATATCTTCTGGAAGACATGACAATTCATTTTTCGATAAATCAAGAAATTCCAATGTATCAACATAGTCGTACAAGACCTCTGGAAATTGTGTTAATCCACACGATAATGTAATTCTTTTTGGGTCGATTCTCCCTGCTTGCAAGTCATCTAAAGTCGTCATACAACAAAAGTAGCCAAAAATTGTAACGTTTTTCTTCTTACTGCATTATCCTAGAAAACCTTATTCTCAAAACTTACCGCCATGAAATCGATACTACTAAGTGCAGGAACTCTATTACTAATAACTGCTTGCCAAAATGAAGCACTCGATGTAAAATCTGCTTCTACAGTCATTGTTGAAACATCTCAATGGTTAAATCCAATCAACGATCTTCGTATAGCACCCGATTCATTTACATTTTCAACAGAAAAAGATAAAATTATCGCATTAGAAACAGGCAGTAAGCTTTTTATACCAGCGTATTCATTTGTAGACAAAGAAGGAAATCCAATCCAAGGAGAAGTAAAATTAAATTTCAATGAATACCACAGCTTTGGCGAGGTAATGTTATCCGGATTACCGATGAAATATGATTCTGCAGGTGTCGAAAAAGACATGATTACCGGTGGAATGTTTCGTATTGAAGCTTATCAACAAGGTGAGAAACTCTTTCTAGCAAACGATAAAAAAATCAAAGTAGCTATCAATTCCAACACTGGCGTTGAAAGCATGAATTTCTACCAACTTAATGAAAACACAGGAGATTGGACATACAAACAAGCAGGAACAGGTGTAAAAGAAAAGAGAAATTCTCTACAATTAACACCTGCCTTAGAACGGAATAATTCGGAATACACACTTTTAGATATAAAAATAAATATCAATAATTTAAAAATAAAAAATAGTAACGAAATTGTCGCATGGAAAACCAAAAACAAACTTAGTTCAGAAGAAAAGAAACGGTTGAAATTTTCCAATGTTGGGACTGAGATATTTGAGACAGATAAGCAAAATGAATATCGTTTGGTCATATACAATCCAACGAAAATACAAATCGAAAAATTTGAACTCATCATCGAACCATATCTTGTCTCTGAAGCTATTGAAGATTCAAAAACTGCTGAAGCTAAATTTCTAGAAGATACAAAAGAGGTCAACGATTATTTAGAAAAATTGGAGAAAAACGAGATCGTACGAAGTATCGAAATATCCAGTATGGGTACTTATAATTGGGATTATTTATACCATCGTGCATTCGCCAAACAACTTGAATGTCATTTAAATTTCCCAAGAAATACAAATTCCAATTTTGCAACTGTTTTTACTATTTGTCCGGATGACAATGCCATCGTACGATTAAATTTTTCAGACAAAGGTCATTACGTTTACGATCCTACTAAACGTAACTGCATAGTCGCAATCACTAAAGACAACCGCGTTTATTTCGTTCCAAACTCTGCATTTGAATCACAAAATCAAGAAAGTACATGTTTAAATTTCAACTTGCAAAAATCAGATTTAGTACTTACTTCACCATCAGATTTTGATAAGCAGTTATATCGATTCATTTAAATATTCATTATGCATTTTTCTAAAAAACACATGTATGAAACGCTCACTTCTTTACTTCTTTACGATGACACTTTACGTTTCTACTCATGCACAATGGAACGAATA
>CANGOA010000158.1 GCA_947455255.1 Flavobacteriia bacterium
ATTTAAACCTACAAAAACAGAACAACAATCAAAAACAACTTCTAATTCAACAACGAAAGATTCAATCAACATACAAGGCACCATTATTAATGCGGTAACAAACAAACCACTCACCTACCCAATGTTGGTTGAACTTCAATCTGAAAACAACAAACTGACAACTGGATTATCCGATAAAAATGGAAGATTTAAATTAATGATTTCTAATACTGTAAAACTTGAAAACATTAAAGTCGTTTTACACTATCAAAACAATCAAAACGATACTATTCAGGTTCCTAAAGAACACGTAAGTTTTGAAAAGTCAGAGAATGTAAATGAATACCGTTTGGTTGTAAGGACTGCTATAAATTCTGAAGTGTTTAGAAAAGAAGAGCAACGAGGAAATTTTATATTAGGTGGTATCAGTGCTATAACTGTTTGTGGTAAAAATGAAACAAACAAAAACGAATTCGTGATTGTTAATGGAGTGAAAATTCGAAGAGATAAAGTTTCTTCTGAAGATATTCCATACTACAATTCAAACGGAACACCTGCTAATATGGAATCTAAACCTCAAGACAACAACAACCAAAATAGATAGTGAATGAAATCAATATTTCTTCTTCTTTTTTCGTTCACTTATATAATTTCCAACGCTCAATACATCCAAGAAAAGACAATAAAAGCAAATTTGAATCTTAATGGAAATGTTAAAAGTGTAGAATACTTAAAGTTTGACCTACAAAATAACACTCTTGTTCCTTACCAATTTCGTTTTTTCACACGTGAACAGGGGATTTATGAATTCTCATCTCTCGGCAAAATCGTTAAGCATAAACATAATACTGGCAGTATAGAATTTGATTATGAATTGTTCGGAGAAACAGAAAAAATAACATACAAAGATTCGAACAATTCTATCTTAAACACGGAAGAATATGGATATATCAACGGTAAAATAAAGAGAATAAGTTATTTCGATTCAATTCATAAAAACAATGGAACCAGTGAATATACTTACAAAAAATACAAAACGGAAATTATAGAACATTGGATCACCCCTAAAAATGAACGATATAAAACAGTATTGAAATATGATAAATTGAAAAATCTAATACAAAGTGAAGAATATGAAAATGGTAAATTATCCGATAAAAAATACTACTCCTATGACGATTCTTCCAGAATAACATCTAATGTTACCTATAATTTTAAAAAGCAGAAGGTAGAAACTCACACTTACACATATAAAACAAGTGGTGATTTAAAAAGTGAAAAATTAATCAATCACATCGATTCAACGGAAAAAACAATTTCCTACACTTTCGATTCAATTACAAAAACAATTCTAATAAATACAATTACAGAAAAATTAATCGAATTAGAAAAATTTGATGATCAAGGATTGTTATTAATCAGAGTAACAACAATCCTTGACAATAAGGATCTGATGAAATTTGAATATATCTATGAATTTGACAGTCATAAAAATTGGATTAAAAAGACAGAAGTTGTAAATGGTATTCCTAACACATTAACAGAAAGGAAGATTATTTATTTCGATTAAATCCTCCCCCTTTATCCCCCTCCAAAGGGGGAAACTTTAAGTTCTGCCTTTAAAAAAATTCATAGTATGTTTTTTATAATTCATTCATTATTGAAACATAAAAAAAAATGAAACCATAAATCATCCCCCTTTGGAGGGGGACCGAGGGGGAGGACATTACACATAAAACACTCTTATCTTTCGTCACCTCCCTTAATCCCTGCACTACCGCTTGGTCTTCGAAAGCATTGCTTTCTCTCCTCGAGGAGGGAAACATTAAGTTCTACCTTACTAGACTTATTTTATTGTTGTTATATTTCAATTATAATTTTCTTAGACCTAGTTTTTCCCATTAAAAAAAGTAACAAAGATAATTTTTCGTATATTTAGTTATCTCATTTTCAAGCACGATGAAAAAACTACCTTTCCGAATCTCCCTCGACTCCCCTTGTTCGGAGGACCTCAACAACATGCAGGACACATCTTGCGGAAAATTCTGCAACTCCTGTCAAAAAGAAGTGTTCGATTTCACGAAACTTTCCGACAATGAGATCTACAAAATCATGCAGGCGAATACAGGAAAAGTATGTGCACAACTCACGACGACTCAACTTGAAAATGGATTCACGTATACCGAAGAAACATACAACAATACCGCGTGGTTGAAATATGCTGCAAGTATTCTGTTTATCGGTGGTATCACCAATGCATTTAGTCAAGCCGGCTTACCCAAATTAACACCTGTAAAAACCGAACAAACGTTAAATAAGACCTCCAAATCCACGCATAAAGATTCAATCAACATTCAAGGCACCATCATCAATGCGATTACGAACAAACCTCTGACCTACCCAATGTTGGTTGAAATTCAATCAGAAAACAGCCCCCTTACACAAACCATATCATCTGATTCAGGATCATTCAACCTACTCATCTCCAACAAAGAAAACGTCGAAAAAATTACTATTATCCTTCATTACCAAAATAGCAAAGACGATACGATTCAAGTTCCAAAAGAACACGTAAGTTTTGAAAAATTAGAGAATGTAAATGAATACCGTTTGGTTGTAAGGACTGCGGTGAATTCTTTATTAGTACCAAATAAAGTCGATAAACCAATGTCAATTAGATATGATAACGAAGTGATTTTTTATGTTGATGGACTTATTCGAACGGATAAACCAATAAAAGCAGGTGGTATCAAGATGCAAGAAGTGCAGATTATTCCAGGCGGAACACCTGCTGATAAGGAGTCAAATTCAATTAATACTAACTCGAAATAAGTGGCAAATGAAAAATGTATTACTTCTACTTATTATTTTCTTTCATGTTTGTTCATTTGCTAATTCAACAAATAAAAAAAATGATAATTCATTAAATAATATTAAGGTACAATTATTGGATGCTCAAACCAAATATCCAATAAACAATGCTGATATAAAAATAATCTTTAACAATGACACAACTAAACTTCACTTCGCTAAGGATCTTTATCTAGCTACTTTTCGAGAAAATCTTAATTTTTTATTAAACAAAAAAATACATGTTAGTTTTACAAATTTTGATGGAGATAAAATAGAACAGTTTTTAACAAGGGAAAACATTCAAATTTTAAAAAAAACAAACGTGAATTCAAATTCAAACATTATACTTTATGTTTCGTTTTTTTCTAATCAAACTTCTAATTATTTCTTGCAGAACAAATTTAAAACAAATGAAATTGATTCAACTTACCTTTATTTTAATACAAGAGAGTTAAAAAGTATTACCAAAATTAAAGATAAACGTTTTGTTTTAGATTCATTAACAAATATTGATTTTGGTATTCAAATTACAGATGGATATAATATTCATTATCGTTCCAATTATGATCAAAAAATAACACTCTTAAAAACCAAATCTAATTATCAAGAAATTGTGAATGCTTTCTCTAATCAATTAAATGGATTTGAAAAAGCAAATAAGGAGAAACTTGAAATTAATACATCTTTTGCAAATGCCTATTTTTTCAAATCAATAAACCACGAGAAGTTTATTGATTTAAAGTTAAAAATTGAGTATGTTATTTATTTTTTACCAAACAATATTGTAGCTATTTATTCTAGTAAAATAAATGTTAGAGATAATTCTTTCCCTAAAACTAAGAATATATATGAATTTGAAAATTTTCTTTTGACTCAAACAAATTTATTAATTCCTCATAAACAAGAAAAAAAAATAATTCAAGTAGTTCCTAAACTCATAGAAGAATCAAGAAATATCCAATTATGGGATGAAATCTTAACCGAAAAGTTGGAAATCGAAAAAAATAATTTAAAACCAGATAACAAACTCCCCTCAAAAATTAAACTAATTCATTCTTTTGAAAATGTTGTAAAAAATTTCAGTTCAAAAAAAGAAAAACAAATATACGGATATAAAAAATCGCTATTAAACGTTGTTTACATTGAAAAAGGTGTTAAATATAAATTCAATCCTCATCTAAAAAGTTTTCACAAATATCCACAAAATGATATTTCAAATAGATTTGCTCAAGATAATTTAGGAACATACTATAAACATTTTTTCATCTCAACTAATAAAGGAAAAATTGAAATTCTAAAATACACAAATGAATATGCCAATCAAGAAAACAAAATGATTTGGAAATTGAACAATAAACTATATTTAGATCAAGACTCAATTCAAATGGATACAGTTCACAATTTAACATACTTATTTGAAGAAAAAAAAGCTGGTTGTACGATATATTATTTAAAAAATGAACAATTCGTATATTATTTCAATTCAACTGAAAAAAAATTACTACGTGTTATAAATTTAAGTCCAAATTTTCATCTTTCAAGACAAAGGTATTTTTGTGACTCAAATAGTTGTTTTTATTTAAATCAATCAACTAATAGAATGGATCAATTACTCTTTAATAATGAACCATTGATTCATTTAGGTTGGGATTTTTATAAATCGCCTTATAAAGTTTATCTTCAAAGGCAAGAAATCCTAGGAATCGATGCTGGATCAGTTAAATGTTTGTTCGGAAATTATATTGCTGATAAAAATGATATCTATTACATTGACAACAGAGATTTTTATCTCTACATTAAGGTTGTACCATTAAAAATCCCTAAAGATAGTCTACAACAAAAACTTGCAAATTTTCCTAATTTTAAATCTAAATTTTTAGGGGGGATTTATATTGAAAGAAAAAAGCAATCCGAATTTAATTTTCCAAACTTTACTTTTTTAAATTATTTCGATTCGAGATACCAAAATTTAGAACAAAAAATACATTGTGATGAAAACGGAATTTATCATAATTTAAACAAACTACCTTTTGATAATAAATATAAAATCAGAAGTTCTGACATTTACTTTAATAATAAATTTTTAGTATTTAATGATGACCAAGTGTATTATTTTTCCGATAAAAAAATATACAACAACTTACCATATTTCATAATTCAAAATATTAAAACGGATAAAGAAATTAACCTAAAAAAATACAAATCAGCGAGTAATAAATTATATTATAAAAATAATTTATTAAAATACCATGATACTTTATTTCATCTAGGTAAGTTTATAAATGTTGATATTCAAACTTTTAATCGTTTAGGAAAAATTTATTTCAAGGATAAAAATTTTGTCTATTACTATTCTGAAATCAATGGTTTAATCCAATTAAAGACAATAGATATCTCATCAGCAAAAGTTATCCAGGTAGGCTACAAGGATTTCCTTATTGATAATCAAGGACTTTATATTGATACAATCTGTATAATCAAAAATAAAGTTAAGTCTATTGAATGTTATAATAAATTAAACAACACCGGAAATATACAATTAACAAAAAATACAAACGGAGATAGTTATGTTACTTACATAATTAGTACAGAAAATGATAAATGGCAGATTAATCTAATTCGTAAGAGTATTTATCTTGATATACTTTCAAATACTGCCAATATCAAAATTGAATTAAGGAAATTGTCAAAAGACGAAATCAATAAATTATCAAAATATGAAAAACAAAACAAAATTTCATTAAATACAATATACGATTCGAATTCACCCGAGAGTATTATAGAATCTCAATAAGTATTGAATTGTAAATGAATTTTTGATACTTTTTACTTTCAACTTTTCACTTCGTACTCTATTGTATTTGAATAATTACCCTTAACTTTGAGTTGCAAAAATATACGGACCAAAATCCCTTATTTACTGCATACATAAATATTAATTTTTAGTAGGAAATCATTATGGAAACTTCAAAAATCATTTACACTATTACCGACGAAGCGCCAGCATTAGCTACGTATTCTTTTTTACCAATCGTGAAAGCATTTCTTTCCTCTGCAGGAGTAGATGTAGAAACGA
>CANGOA010000159.1 GCA_947455255.1 Flavobacteriia bacterium
CAATCACGTCCACATACCCATCAAAACAAGAAACAAATAATTTACCTCCATAAAACGCTAAATTTCTTGGCTGTTTGGCTTTGCCGTTTTCTTGCATGAGAATTTGTTTCACCGATTGTCCAGTACTTGCATTCAACACTTCAATCGTACTCGAAACATTCACTAACACATAAATTTTTCCTCCATAGCGTTGAAGATCATTTCCTGTATCTCCTAACTTCCTCCCTGTTTTTTGTAGAAAAAAGTCATCCGAAACTGAACTTGTATTTAAGTCAACCCACGACAAACTTGCATTATTCAAATTAAAAAGTCCTTCGTTGAGTACTAATAAACCATGGCTAAGTTGGGAGATATCCGTATTGATTGGATTTGTTTTCTTTTTACAAGCAACAAGAACAAATAGGAGCAGACAAATACTAATTAAACGCATAATTCAAAGTCATTAAATAATTTCTACCTGGCATCACAAAGTAACTGATGTATTGATAAGGAGTATTTGCAAGATTCTTCACAGTCATACTTAGCTTTAGCTTGTTCTTTTTATAGGAATTCATTTTGTAATAGCACGTTAGATCGAACGTAGAAAACCCTTGTAATTCATTCGATGAAGTATTTTCATTTAACACAAATCGTTTGGAAATGGTCGAATTACTGATGAAAATTCCTGTTCTATTATTCCACAACAAAGAAATTTCAGATTGTAAGGTATGTACTGGAAAATAAGCTAATTGATTTTTATAAGTAGTCGCTTTTTCGTCCGAAATATCTTGTACTTGTTGAAATGCATAATTCGTAGAAGCGTCTAATTCCAATTTATTAGAAAGTCTCCAGTTTTTACGAAGCATTAAATCAACTCCGAAAATTTGTACTTTTCCAACATTCAATATCGACCAAACAAATAAGTTTTTAGTCGGTATCGCTAAAATTTTATTATCCACTTTATTGTAATACGCATCAACACTCAAATGAAGTGAATTTTTCAAAAAACGATAGGAAGTACCTGCAGAAAATTGCAAGGCTAACTCTGGCTTTAGGTCATGGTTTCCAATCGTATTATAGTATAATTCACTAAACGAAGGCATACGAAAGGTTTGTTTGAACCATATTCGAGGTAATCCTACCAAAGGGTGATAATTACGTTTTTCAAGTTGCACATAAGAAGTCCAAGCAGACGTATTTTTTACTGAATTTCCTTGTTGATTTTGCAAGGTATGATTTCCAACTTGAACAGTAAACGAGAAAGTTTTTAATGTTGCTTTCATTCCCAAAACCGACTGGAGGTGATATCGTTTTGGTGAAAAAACATATTGATTTGTCGCTGTCAAGCTACTGAATGTATGCTCCACACCACCATACAACATGAAAACACTGTCTTTTATTTTCCGGTTTAAAGTCACCCCAGTTTGATTGATGGTGTTGTAATACCATTGATTTAATCCTCCTGAATTATTCAGAAAAGATGGATCTATGTAATTCAAATAACCATAATTTAAACTGTTGTATATATTCATCTTCCCTTTACTCCCCTTTGCTTCGAGCACAATGTTCCCGTAAGTATTTTGTTGATTTAAGCGTTGGTTTGCAGTTTGGTTATACAAGATAACAGCTCCTGGCAATCCTCGTTCCGACTGGTTAAAGTGAATAGAAGTTCTGATTTTCAATTGTGGATTAAAGACTTGCGCATAATTTACACCTCCAAAACCTTCATAGAGTTGATTATTCTTGCGATAACTCACAGAACTAAGATCTCCATTTTCTAGCGTGTAAGGATAATTCCCTGAAAAACTTCTATACTTACCGTATACACTCAATAAGGAATTCGTAACACTTCGTTTATAACTGCCATAGTTATCCAACTGACCAAAAGAACCAACTTTCGAAGTATATCTCAATTCTAAAGTATCATTGATAGGTGTGTTTTCAATCGTTTTCAAGGAAAGCGTATTTCCTTGCATCAATGCTGAAATCGGTATTAATTCATCTGAAGGAACACCGGAAGTAAAGGTTAACGAATGTACATTGTCCACTTGAAGATTACTTAAGTCTAACTGACCCACCATTGTGTTTTGAAGCGAAAAACCATCGAGTACAATGGCTGTATTTGTTCCTGAAATCCCACGGTAAGCAATGGTTTTCATACCTCCTATTCCACCATAATTTTTCAGGGTAATTCCTGCAATTTTTTGCGTTAAAGCTCCTACATCTTCTGAAGCATACAACCCGATTTTTTTAGCCGAAATCTGTTGACTTTCTCCCGAAAGCAAGATAGAATCGGTTGTCAATTCTATCCTTACTTCTGGAAGTGCTTTTTCTTTATCTTGACCAACAACAGTTAGACTAAATAAGAAAAAGACAATAAGTAACGTGTTTCTTAGCACGAAAAAATTATTTAGTAAACTTGATATTATCTAGTGTGAAATATCCTGGAGTATTCATTCCCCACTGACCAACGTCTGTACTTTCTAATTGGAAATTCAATGAATCTACAGCTATAAAATTCGAAAGATCTACTGTTTTCCATTCTTTTTGGATGTAATTTTTGGAATCATCCGAATTTTGGAAATCCGCCAAATAAACTGCTAAAGAATCTTTTATTTTACCCGCGCTAAACCCCTTCACCCAAACCTTAAAGAAATCTTTGTCTTTTGAGTTAAACTTTTTAGCAAACTGATCTCCATTTTTCATAGAAAGAGCTGCAAAAGTTGAATTAGTAATAGCTAGCGAAACAAGTTGCACCGAACTTGGTAATTTCAACCCTGCCTTATTTGTTGCAAGCAAGTAATTTTTACTTTTATCTGCTCCGCTACCAGCAAATGTTGCGTATAAATTTTCAAAACCAGCACTATCTACATTTTCTACATTAGACACTGCAAATCCTTTACTGAAATACCAATATTTGTAATAATCATCAAATACATACTTGTTATCAAACGTAAACCCTTGCTCTAACAAACCACCTTTGATGCTATCTAAATATCCTTTGGAAGGAATTGAAACATCTTCAAAATCGATAGTGTACGTTGTTTTTAATGGTGTTGTAGATGGCTTTATCTCATCTTTTTTACAACTAAAAAGTCCTGCAGTCAATGCAAATACTACTTTAAGCAATTGTTTTTTCATCTTTTTGTTTTTTACAAAAAATTAATAAATAACTAAAAAGAAGAAATCAGTGGGAGTTTCCCATAAATAGAAATAGATGTTCACTCGTGCACAAGCGACAAATAAATCCGACTTTATTCTGAAGTCTTCATTCAACAATTCTTGGCAGGTATTCTGACTTGCTCCAACTCAATTCGCCTTCCCGCTTAACACAGTGACCTATTAAATTGATTTTTTATGTTTCTGAAAATTGCTTTTTCTTCGTTCAACTTCAATAATATTTTCCTCATGTACCCCTGTACACTGCGGAAATATTATAATTGTTTGCCTCGAAAAATCAAATTTTCAGTTCCCATAAACAGAGCTTACAGCTGCAGATACAGTTTCGGATTTACACCGAATTCCCTTTTATTCTAAGAGGTAGTACCAAAAATCTTCTGCGAATTTAAAGATTATAAGATTACAGATTACAGATTAGTCGATTTTTATTTTTCGCACTAACTGATTGGTTTTACAGGAATTTGAAATTTTTTGTGATATAAAATACTCTCCTTTTGATACGTATTTATGCATAGTATTTATATCTGTAGAAATTGTTCCATCTCCAAAATCCCATGAATGTGAAGTGTAATTCTTTGCATTACTTACAACTTGAATTGAATCTCTATTTTGAATAATATCAAATCCAGGATCTAATAAATAAGGGGATGGAAGGTACCTCCAACGCGCTAAATTATTTAAGACAATTTTTGTCGCAGCGATTTCAATCACTTCTTTTTCAAAAGCATTAATTTCCACTTTGGCTGTGTTTTTATAGGGCGATTCTCCGAAAATCGTTGTGAAATGGGTACACGCAGAAAGGTAAGAACCTGTCAATATTGGATGAAAGCGATCTTCTTGGTACAAGTTTATTTCTGGGTTGGATTCACGAACTTCTTTCCAAACCATACCCACTGGAGAAACACCGGTATTCAATTTATCAGCAAAAATTAAATATTGACGCTCTATACGTAATTGCATGGAATCGTAACTTGCAATTGCTTTCCATTTTTTATTACCATTTTTATATCCCCACGTCATGTAAAACAAGATGCGAGCACACGGATTGTATTTACGGACACTATCTACTAATTCTTTTGCATAAGGAAAAGTGAGACTATCTACTTTAAAATCTGGTTGTGCAAATTCATTACTATGCCCTTGAAGAATCACGTAATCCCATTTACGAGACTGAATCATTTGATAGGTTCTTGGTCGCTCAGAATGAAATTTCAAATCTTTCCCACCAGTAACAGCCGTATCAACATGTACTTTTTTTCCTTTCGATTCAGCAATATCTTTAAAAATATAAGGCATGTTGTTATAAAACGTAAAACTATTTCCAACAAACAAAACGGAAGTAGAATCTTGGGAGAAAGCACTAAAAGTTAACGTGAATAATATAAAGTAAAAAATAAATTTCATAACAGAAGAACTAACATTTAATTAAATTAAACATAAAACTAATAATTTTCAAATCAACAAATTTTCAAATTTTCAAATTAATCTATCTTTGTTCAAAATTTAAATTATGTCAGAAGCAATCAATCAAGGTCATGTAACCTTTGAAATAGATTCATTAGGAATCGGAACCATTACTTTTGGTCACCCATTAAGTAATTCTTTACCAGGAAAAATATTACAAAAATTAGCTGATACGATTACTGAACTTGGTACTAATAACGAAGTGAAAGTAATTGTATTACAATCAGAAGGTGACAAATCATTTTGTGCTGGAGCAAGTTTTGATGAATTAATCTCCATCAAAGATTTAGAAACAGGAAAGAAATTTTTCTCAGGTTTTGCTAATGTGATTAACGCAGCACGTAAATGTCCAAAATTTATCATTGGTCGTGTTCAAGGTAAAGCAGTTGGTGGTGGTGTAGGATTAGCATCCGCAGTAGACTATTGTTTCGCTACCAAATTTGCAGATGTGAAACTCTCCGAATTAGCAGTAGGTATAGGACCATTTGTTGTTGGACCAGCCGTAGAGCGTAAAATTGGTCTATCTGCCATGAGTCAGTTAGCCATCAATGCAACTGAATGGAGATCTGCAGATTGGGCGTACAAACGTGGTCTATACACTTATATATTCGATAGTGCAGCCGAAATGGATTTGGAGATTGCAAAATTAGCGAAACGATTAGCAGGATCAAATCCAGAAGCAATGTCTATGTTGAAAGGAATTTTTTGGAAGGGAACAGAAAATTGGGATGAATTATTATTGGAACGTGCTGGTATGAGTGGAAAATTAGTTTTATCTGATTTCACCATCAATGCAATTAATGCATTTAAAAAAGCGTAATTCAACGCACAAAAACATAAAATTAAGAGCTGATTTTGAAAATAGTTAGAATTATTTCATAAATCAGTTGTTAATAAAAGTAGGAAGTTATATCTTTGTCCTCCCATTTTAGGGGAATTGTCTTATTTAATTAATAAATAATTGTGGATACATTAAGTTACAAAACCGTTTCTGCTAACAAGCAAACTGCTGATAAAAAGTGGTTGTTAGTAGACGCTGAAGGCCAAACAG
>CANGOA010000160.1 GCA_947455255.1 Flavobacteriia bacterium
TGGTAAATGTAAACCACTATTAAAAGAAAATGGAATTTACATTTCTACGGAACTAGGAAAAAATGGAGAGAATTTATTGCTTGCTTTAACAACTAAATTCCGTAAAAAGAAATTGTTGTTTCCCATTCCATCGATAACGAAAGAAGATGTAAGGTTTATAAAATCATTAGTTGAACAAGGAAAATTCAAACCGGTAATTGATAGAACCTATACCATGGATCAAATTGTTGAGGCTTATCAATACGTCGAATCTGGACAAAAAACAGGAAACGTGGTCATTCAAATTTCCACATTTACACCTAATAATTCCTAACCCATCATTCATAATCCATCATTCATCATTCATAATTTACAACTCCTTCATCCGGCTTTTTCCGGCTTTTAACAACTTGTTCAAAAATATTCCCACATTCACTCGTTCCTTCCTATGAATGTATTAACTTTGTTCCCCGTAGTTACAAAATTTAAGAAATGTCAAATTCAACAAAATACATCTTTGTAACTGGGGGGGTTACTTCTTCTCTAGGGAAAGGAATTATAGCAGCATCATTAGCGAAATTGCTTCAAGCACGTGGGTATTCTACCACCATTCAAAAATTAGATCCATACATCAATATTGATCCAGGAACATTGAATCCATACGAACATGGTGAATGTTTTGTAACAAACGATGGTGCTGAAACTGACTTAGATTTAGGTCATTACGAACGTTTCTTAAATGTTCCAACTTCTCAAGCAAACAACGTAACTACTGGTAGAATCTACCAATCGGTGATCGAGAAAGAAAGAAAAGGGGAATTTTTAGGTAAAACGGTTCAAGTTATCCCTCATATCACAGACGAAATCAAAGAACGCATTCAAATCCTTGGTAAAAAAGGTACGTTTGACATTGTAATTACTGAAATCGGTGGTACGGTTGGGGATATCGAATCGCTACCTTATGTGGAGGCTGTGCGTCAAATGTTGTGGGAACACGAAAACGATTGTTTGGTGGTTCACTTAACGTTGATTCCATACTTAGCTGCTGCAGGAGAGTTAAAAACAAAACCTACACAACACTCTGTAAAACAATTATTAGAATTAGGTGTTCAACCGGATATCTTATGTTGTCGTACAGAACACCCATTAGATTTAAACTTGCGTCAAAAAATTGCTAAATTCTGTAATGTTAGTGTAAATGCTGTTATTGAATCACGTGACGCAGAAACAATTTACGACGTTCCTTTATTGATGCAACAAGAGGAATTGGATAAAGTAGTTTTGGAAAAATTACAACTTTCTTCGAAAACAACACCAAACTTAGATGCTTGGAAAGAATTCTTACATACCTTAAAAAACCCTAAACACGAAGTAAATATCGGTTTGGTTGGTAAATATGTTGAATTGAAAGATTCATATAAATCCATCAGTGAAGGATTTATTCATGCAGGCGTATCTAACGAATGTCGTGTGAATGTAAAATGGATTCATTCTGAGAAATTATCGAAAGAAAACATCGACAAAGAATTAGGAGGCTTAGATGGTATTTTAGTTGCCCCCGGATTTGGTTCACGAGGAATATCTGGTAAAATTGATGCTGTTCGTTATGCACGTGAAAACAACATTCCATTCTTTGGAATCTGTTTAGGTATGCAATGCGCGGTGATTGAATTTGCACGTAATGTGATTGGATTAAAAGACGCTAATACAACAGAGATTGCGGAGGACACAAAAGACCCTGTAATCGATATGATGGAAGAGCAAAAAACAATTTCAGACAAAGGAGGAACAATGCGTTTAGGAGCTTACAAATGTGAGTTAAAACCAGATTCTTACTCTGCAATCGCTTACAATACAGAGAAAATTTCAGAGCGTCACAGACATCGTTATGAGTTTAACAACAGATACTTACCTACATTCGAGGAAAAAGGAATGATTGCAACAGGTAAAAACCCAGAAACAGGATTGGTTGAAATCGTTGAAATTCCAGGTCATCCTTGGTTCGTAGGTGCACAATTTCACCCAGAATATAAAAGTACGGTTGCAAAACCTCACCCACTTTTTGTAGCATTTATTAAAGCTGCATTAGAAAATAAAAAATAAGAAAATGGATAAAAATCAAGTCATTGGATTTAGTATTATAGGCGTATTATTGGTTGCCTTTATGTATTTAAATAAACCAACAGAAGCTGAACTAAAAGCAAAAGAAGCACAACATAAAAAAGAGTTGGCTCGAGAACAAGATAAAGCGGAAAAACAAGCGGATCTTAAGAAAGCAGAAAAACAAAAAACAGTTGTTGCGCAAAAAGCTGGAAAAAAAGTTGTTTCTGCTCCCGTAATTAAAGATGAGATTATTTCTTTAGAGAGTGATAAACTAAAAGTAGACATCAACACCAAAGGGGCGAATGTTTCTCAAGTTAATTTAAAAGAATTCAAAACATATTTCCAAAAATATGTATCGAAAGATAAAAAGAATTCCTTGGCTTTATTCAAAGAAAATGATTCAAAAAACAATGTTCACTTCAAATTAAACGGTAAAGATTACTCTACTGAAAATGAACATTTTGAAATTGTATCTAAAACAAAGAAAAGTATCGTATTAGAGACTTCACCTGAAGAAGGTAAAACAATACAATTCATCTATACCTTATTACCAAACCACTTTGATTTAGATTTTGAGGTGCGTTTTAATGGTTTCAAAGGAAATGAAATCGCTGCAAATTCTGTCATGTTAGATTGGACTTCCTCTTTAGCCAAAACAGAACGTTTATTGAGTGAACAACGTCGTGTATCTACAGTTTGTTTCAAATACAAGGGTGAAGAATACGATTACCTTTCTGAAGTATCTGATGATGAGGAGAAAATGGAACAAGACATTGAGTGGGTAGCTTTCAAACAAAGTTATTTTACAAGTATTTTGAAACCAATGTCTGGATTCAACAAAGAAAATTCAGAAGTCAAAGTAACTAACTTCAAGGAAGGTCACCCTAAGTACCATACAAATATCAAAAAACACACAGCTTCGTTAAACCTAGCTTTGACAAACACAAGCAATGGTTCTGCACGTATGAATTGGTATTTTGGTCCTAACGATTACGAAGTATTAAAATCATACGATTCTAACTACGAAGATATCATCAACTACGGTTGGGGATTATTCCGTTGGATTAATATCTATGCAATTCAACCAATGTTCAACACCTTCGCTGGCTGGGGAATCGGTTTAGGGGTCGTTATCCTATTGATTACAATCATCTTAAAATTATTCTTAACTCCAATTCAATGGAAAATGTATGTTTCTTCTGCTAAAATGAAGATTCTTAAACCAGAGATTGATGCGTTAAATGCAAAATACCCTAATAAGGAAGATGCAATGAAAAAGCAAATGGATATGATGGCGCTTTACAGAGAAAGTGGTGCCTCTCCCCTTGCTGGTTGTATTCCGATGCTGATTCAGATGCCAATTTTATTAGCGATTTTCCGTTTCTTCCCTGCAGCTTTTGAATTACGTCAAAAACCTTTCTTATGGGCTGAAGATTTATCCTCATACGATTCGATTTATGATTTCTCAACCTATTTACCGTTGTACGGTAATCACGTTTCTTTGTTTACCTTATTGATGTCTGTAACTACGTTAGTATATACATACATAAATAGCAGTAATGTAACGCAACCACAACAACCTGGAATGCCTAACATGAAAGTGATTATGTACATCTTCCCTTTCATGATGATTTTCTTCTTTAATAACTATTCTTCAGGTTTAAGTTATTACTACTTCATCTCTACCTTGATTTCCATTATCATTATGTTGGCGATTAAACAATTCTTTGTGGATGAAGAAAAACTAAAACAAAAGATGGTTGCTAAAAAAATGGCAGCATCAGCAACACCAAAGAAAAAATCAGGTTTTCAAGAGCGCTTAGAGCAAATGCAAAAAGCACAACAAGAAAGATTGAAGAAAAAATAATTTTAAAATAATAACATTGAAAAGGAATTAGTGATAATTCCTTTTTCTCATTTATACTACAAGATGAAAAATATTGCTGTAATAGGTTCGGGAACCATGGGGAATGGAATTGCTCATACGTTTGCTCTACATGGTTTTAATGTAAATCTAATTGACATTTCAGAAGTTTCACTTCAAAAAGGTATAGCAACGATTACAAAAAATCTAGATCGTCAAGTAGTAAAAGAGGCGATTACAGAGCAACAAAAGCTTACTACTCTCTCCAATATTAAAACATTCACTATTTTAGAAGAAGGGGTGAAAAATGTGGATTTAGTTGTAGAAGCAGCAACAGAAAACATCGATTTAAAATTAAATATATTCCGTGATTTAGATAAATTCACTTCACCTGAAACACTTTTAGCAAGTAATACATCTTCTATTTCAATTACAAAGATTGCATCCGTAACAACGCGACCAGATAAAGTAATCGGAATGCATTTTATGAACCCTGTTCCATTAATGAAATTAGTGGAAATTATCCGTGGTTATTCAACATCCGATGAAGTAACTAAAACAATTGTGGATTTATCCAACCAGCTTCAAAAAGTTCCAGTTGAAGTTAATGACTACCCTGGATTTATTGCAAATCGTATTTTAATGCCAATGATCAACGAAGCAATAAATTCGCTTTACGAAGGGGTTGCTGGTGTATCAGAAATCGACACAGTAATGAAATTAGGAATGGCTCATCCAATGGGTCCTTTACAATTGGCTGATTTTATTGGTTTAGATGTTTGTTTGTCTATTTTACGTGTATTACAAGATGGTTTTGGAAATCCTAAATATGCACCTTGTCCATTATTAGTAAACATGGTAACTGCAGGTAAGTTAGGCGTAAAATCAGGTGAAGGTTTCTATTCTTGGGCACATGGCACGAAAGATCTTTTGGTCTCTGATCGTTTCACGATAAAACAATTAGTTTAAAAGTGGCTAAAACTACTTCAAACCCAATGAGTGCAGTAAAACGTAAAGCTCCAACTGTTAAACGTACACCTGTAAAACGTTCTTTTTCTAAAAAGAAAAAGAAATCAAACAAGACACTTTACATTATACTTGGGATAATATTAGTGATTTTAGTAGGTATTGTAATCTATACACAAGAAGAAAAAGTAACAGAGAAGGAAAAAATAGAAAAACTATTAATCAACCTACCAAAAGGATTTAAAAGTTCGGGTATAGATGTTTCACATCATCAAGGTGAAATTAATTGGGGAGAAATCGTGAATGGAACACCATTTGACACGTTAATTGATTTTGTATATTGTAAAACTACTGAAGGAAGTACACACATCGACAGAGAATGGGAATCGAATCGTCAACAATTGAATGAATTAGGAATTCGAAATGGAGCTTATCATTTTCTTAATTCTACTTCTTATTCGATCCCTCAGGCAAAACATTTTTTAGCAACATGGAAACATCGAGAAATTGATTTACCACCTGTACTCGATGTTGAACAAGAAGCTGAAACAGATGAAATCTTGATTAACAACATGTATGATTGGTTAGAATACGTTGAAAAAAAATCAGGTTTTAGACCAATAATTTATACCTCCTATTCTTTTTACACGAAGAAATTCAAAAATGAA
>CANGOA010000161.1 GCA_947455255.1 Flavobacteriia bacterium
CTTGTTTCGGCAATCCGCCGGTGTACCTAGAAAAATTCACATCATCCCCTAAGAGAGTCACTAGAACATACCCTCTTACTACTATGGCATTGTTGCTTTTCATATGAATGGTTGCATCGTAAGATGTTCCTTTTTTGATTTGATGAATGGTTCCTCCCGTCCAATATTCTCCATTGTAGGCGAAGTGTTCCATTACCTTATAGTTCAACCATTGTGATTTTGGAAGTCCTTTTTCTGAAAATTTCTCTATTTTTTTATTTTCGTTTTTGAACCATTTAATACGAGCGTAGTATTTATTGTCGAACTTGTAACACTCTACAATAAGTTTTTGACTCTCGTCTAACCACATCCCCAAGATGTCATCCGATTTAAAAGATGATCCGGTGAATAGAAATAGGGATAGACTTAAGAGAAGTAATTTCATTATTTATTTTTTTTCTTCAAACAACAATTTGAAGTTGGGGTCTAATCTAAGACTAGAAACTCTCTTGGTAGTTGCCCATTCCAAGTTAGATTCTTTGTCATTAAATACTAACGTTTTTGATTCGCTCGTATTGTCATCATACAAAACTAAAAATTCTAGAGAGAAATGAAAGTTTTCTACTTGATTTTGAGTGAATTTTAATTTTATTTTCCCTATTTCCTGTTCTAATTTGTACGAAATTATAGGGTGTCCTGTTTGACAAATCCATTCTTCGTAAAATTGCGTCAATTTTTGATTGCTCACTTTTTCAAAAACACGGATAAAATCAACGGATCGTGCATTACTGAATTTGTAGGTGTCGTAATAACTTGCGATCGCTTTCCAAAATACTTCTTTACCGACCTGTTCTCGCAACATGTGTAAGATCCATGCTCCTTTTTGATAGGCATTGGTGTTCAGCATATCTTGGGTGTTGGTTGAAATGGTATCTTTCAATGGCAACTTGTTTTTACTGTTGAATCGAATGACAGCATCCCGTTGTTTGCGCAATTGACTCAAAAATGCTCCTTTCCCTTTGTGGTCTTCGATGTATAAATCGGTAAGGTAGGTAGCAAAACCTTCACTCAACCATAAGTGCGGCCAGTCAAGTTCTGAGGCAGAATTTCCAAACCATTGATGCACGATTTCATGCGCAATTAATTCGTTGATACTTCCTTTACCAGTAATCGCTTTTTCATCGTAAAAAATACAACCTGCATTCTCCATTCCTCCATACATCGTGGTCGACTGCACGTTATACAATTTCTCAAACGGAAATTTACCAATATGTGCTTCAAAATAGGCTAGAATGGTATCTGCTTGCTCAAAATCTTTGAAACCTTTTTCCTTATCTTGTGGATAAACAAAATTGGTGATTTCCACCTGATTTTTCTTGCGAGGTAAAGTTTGTTTTTCGAAATTGGCTGCTCCGAAAACGATGACTTTTGTTGGGATGGGGATGTTTGATTCAAAATAAGTAATCGTTCTAGGAGGTTTTAAATTCTCAACTCTTTTTTGAATACCATTTGAAACCACTTGTAATTTGTCTGGAGCTTCTATCGAAATTTTTACCATCGCTTTGTCCGAAGGATGATCAACACAAGCAAACCAATGTTTCGCGCGCATAGGCCAGTTGTCTGCGAAGTAGGTACGATCACCGAATTTATTTTGACCAATGATTAAACCATCTGTTGGGATGCCTTCAAATTGAATGCTAAACATTTTTTTGTCACCCTTTGAAATTGAACTAACAAAGAATGTTACTTTATCCGTATACTGTTTAAATGAAATTGGTTGATTATCTAACGTAATAGTAGAAATTTTCATCCCTAAACTATCTTGAAACCTTCCAACCAAATCCAATTGAAATGAATCTGAATTTTGCAGAAACTGAATGGTCACATTTTCATAGACAACAATCTTGTTTTGTTTTTCAAAGAGGTTAATTTTTAAATCATAGTGAAGTACGTCCAATTGTTTGAATCGCTTGAGGTAATCTTGTCCCACAGCAATAGAAGCTGTACTCAATCCAAGTAACAGGCAAAAAAGTTTTAGTAAGTTCATAGTCTTGATTTAAATGAATTCTATCTTCATCATCCCATCTCGGTCGATGTTGGTCAGACGAACCTTACGGAAATTATTTACCAATTCCGCTTGAAAAGGTGTTTTCACTTTCACGTAATTTTCGGTAAATCCATACATCATTCCTTCTTCTTCCTCCGCTTCAAAAAGCACTGTACGTTCGCTTCCTACATTCTCCTCGTAAAAAGCACGTTTCTTTTTGTCGGAAAGGATGTGTAACATTTTACTGCGCTCTTTGCGTTTCTCCATCGGTACAAATTCTCCTAGTTTAGGGGCGCTTGTATTAGCGCGTTCTGAATAGGTGAATACATGGATATACGAAATCGGAAGACTTTGGATAAAGTTGTAAGAATCTAAAAATTCTTCGTCGGTTTCACCAGGAAATCCTACAATCACATCCACACCTATACAGCAATCCGTGCGTAAGGATTTGATTTGTGCTACGCGTTCCGCATACAAAGAGCGTTCGTATTTTCTACGCATCGCTTTCAATATACGGTCGTTACCTACTTGCAAAGGGATGTGAAAATGCGGAACAAATTTTTGCGAATCGGTCAAACAAAAATCAATGATTTCGTTGGAAAGTAAGTTAGGCTCAATCGATGAAATTCGGTAACGATCAATACCATCTACCTTGTCCAAGGCTTGAATTAATTGAAAGAAATTCTCCCCTTCTCCTTGACCAAAATCACCAATGTTTACGCCTGTCAATACCACTTCTTTAATCTCCGTTTGTGCAATTTTGTTTGCTTCGACCAAGGTTTCGGCGATACTTGCATTACGACTTTTACCGCGTGCTAAAGGAATGGTACAAAACGTACAGAAATAATCACATCCATCTTGTACTTTCAAAAACGAACGCGTACGATCACCATAGGAGAAAGATGGAATAAATTCTTTTGTTTCTTTGATGTTTTGGTAAGAAACTTGCGCTTCTTCTTTTTTATCGGTTTGCTCTAAATAAGCAAGAATATCAAATTTTTCATTCGCGCCCAATACCAAATCGACACCAGGAATTTTCCCGATTTCTTCAGGTTTAAGTTGCGCATAACAGCCAACGATGGTCACGAAGGCATCAGGATTCACTTTCAAGGCTTTTTTAACCAGTTGTTTACACTTTTTATCTGCATTGTCAGTAACAGAACATGTATTAATTACAAAGACATCTGGTGCGTCTTCGAAATCCACTTTTGCAAATCCAGCGTCTTCAAACAAACGAGCGATTGTCGATGTTTCAGAGAAGTTTAACTTGCAACCCAAGGTGTAAAAAGCAACTTTTTTGTATTGAATCATAATGACACAAAAATAAGGAATTACTTCGCAAAATAAAAGCAGGCGATTGCGAGTAGAGATAAGATAAGACCGATGCTTTTTTGAAGGTTAAGTTTTTCTTTGAAAAGTAACAAGCCGGCAAGGGTAGAGGTAATCACAGTCGCAACATTAAGCACTGCCAAAACGGTAGAGTCAGACCAAGATGTTGAAGAATATGATTTGATTAAGTAGTAGATGGAGAAATAATTGGGTATTCCTAATAAAACTCCTGCTATGATACTCTTTTTCTCGAATTTTTCTTTTTTACGAAGGATATTAACGAGTAATACAATTCCTCCAAAAACACCTGCCATTCCGAGTCCAAATGCACTAAAAAGTGAAGTGCTTAAATGTTGGAGATGAAAAGATTGTACGTAATTTAAGACTACATCCAAAAGCCCACAACCGATGAAAATAGCGAAGAGAATTAAGTTACGAGAAATAAGTGACGAGTTACGAGTTACGATAGACGGGTTACGACTTTCTTCACTCGTAACTGTCGTCACTCGTAACTGTCTTCGCTCGTAACTCATTATTATAACTCCAAGTATCGCGAAGATGATTCCTCCAATTTTCAACGATGTGACAGATTCATGGTAGAGTACAATCATCAATCCCATGGAAATTGCCATACTCATTTTAACTGCAACAGAGGTAATTGAAACACCATTGCGTTGGGAACTGATTCCCATTAAATAGAAAAGACTAATAAATAATATTCCACATAAAAATACAAAAGGAATCCATGAAGTATGTTCAAAGGCAGCTTTGGTAAGTGTGTTTCCATAAAGTAAGACTCCGCACACGCAAGCTGTCAAATAGTTGATGACAATCGCTTGAAAGGTATTCACACCATACTTCGGGAAAAGTTTGAAGAGAATGAAAATCCAGGTAGTTGCGAGAACGGAAATGAGGATAGAGAACATGGGAGGGATTATGGGGTATGAGTTATATTTTGGAATTAAATTATGTAATATATTTCTATTGAGATTGTTTTTATTTGATTTTTTTAAACACTAAGTACACAATGGTACAGAGAAACACAAAGATTTTGCAGAGATTGGGAGAAAGGGGATGTTGAGTACGGAATTTTTGAGTACTCCAAGTTTTTCTGCCTTTGGCATAAAAGTTACTTCAAAAATCTCATGCCACTACTGCTTCAAATGAAAAAACTCTGTGCACTTTGTGATAATCTCCGTGTCTTTGTGTTAAAGAACAGGCCCTTTACTTAAAATAATGATGCACTGTATCTCCAGCAAAAGTATACGTTCTGCTTGGTGTTCCAGAAATCCTTGGACCTTTAATTCCATCTCCAAAGGTATGTTGACCAACAATCACACGTGCTTCGTCCCAGTAACCATCTACTAAAAAATGCTGTATCGTACTGCTCCCACCTTCAACGAAAACGGAACTAATGTTTAGTCCATATAATACATCGAGTATGTTTTTAGTGTTGATCTGATTAAGCTTTATTAATTCGACATTACCAATCGTTTCGGTCTTTATTTTATTGATAACCACTGTACGATCTCCATCCGTATAAACGGTAGAATCTAAAGGCATATTTAATTGGCTATCAATAATCACACGCAATGGATTTTTACCGCTTACTTCTCTGACAGTCAGGCTTGGGTTGTCGTGCTCGACTGTTTTCCAACCAACTAAAATCGCTGGTTCTTGACTTCGCCAATGGTGCACCAAAGACTGAGTTTCAGGGGCGCTAATCCAATTGATTTTACGTTCAATTAGTTCTTCTTCACGTGGTCGGTCAATAAATCCATCTTGTGTCTGTGCCCATTTCAACACGATGTAAGGACGCTGTTTATTTAGAAAGGTGAAAAATCGTTTGTTGAGCGACTTACATTCTTTCTCTAGCACTCCGACAGATACTTCAATACCTGCTTCTTTTAATCGTTCTATTCCTTTCCCTGCTACCAATTCATTCGAGTCTACACAACCAATTACAACGCGTTTGAATTTATAGTGCACCAACAAATCAGCACAAGGAGGAGTTTTTCCATGGTGTGCGCATGGTTCTAGACTTACGTAAATGGTAGCTTCGGATAGTAACCTTTTGTCTTTGACAGAGTTGATTGCATTTACCTCAGCGTGTCCCTCTCCGTATTTTTGATGATATCCTTCACCGATAATTTCGTCGTTTAACACAATCACAGCACCA
>CANGOA010000162.1 GCA_947455255.1 Flavobacteriia bacterium
AGAATTTCTTTTTTGTTAATCCAAATCCAAACTCATAAGAATCAATAAATTCAGGACTAAGTTCAGGATTACCTTTTCTTAAATTATAAGGATCAGCATAACTTGTAAATGGATTTAAATTTTCACTTGTAGCACGATTTATTCGTTTGCTATAATTTAATGTTAAATCAAAATCTTTAATAATTGAATAGGTTAAAAATATAGAAGGAAAAAAATTGAAGTAATTTTTAGGATAAGTTAGATTTTGAGATAATAAACTAGGAGTTTGAAAGGATCTTTCTAACCTAATTCCACCTTGGTACTTAAATTTACCAATATGTTGAGCAAAATTACCGTAAGCTGAATAAATTTGTTCATTATAACTATATCGAAATGTTGATAAATTATCGTTCAAATACTTACCTAAACTATCTGTTTCAGAATGTGAGTTTATATTTGAATTACGAACTATTGATTTAACACCAGTTTCAACACGAATGTTTTTTGGTAAAACACGCACATAGTCAATCATAATAGTGGATACGTTATTTTTTTCAAGATTTGATAGTTGTTGGTTTTTTTGAGTTGAATTTGGAATCGAATATATTTGATTGTACTTTCCACCCGTAGTATCATTTCCAAAAGATTGCGTTGCGTCAACTGATATATAACCTTTATCTTCTTTAAAATCAAATTTGTAATTCAAATTCAGATCAACATTTTTTTGTTTTGAAGGATCTGAAGAAATTCGATTCCATTGCGTTAAAAGTATACCTAATACATCTAATTGTTTGTTAGTTAAATCACCACTGCGATTTCTTTCTCCTAAGCTACCTGTTACATTAAATCCAAGTATATGCCTATCTTTTAAATAAAAATCTGAACCAATTTTTAAAGTATGTCCAACATTATAATCTGTACCTAGTCGATTTTGATTTAATCTAAAAAGCGAGTCGCCAAAATGTCGGTTCATCTCACCAAAATTGATTCTTGCGCCTTCGTAATGTTTGTAAGAATAAGTACCGTAAATATTCATTTTGGAATTTCTCATACTTAATGATGAAGAGCCATTGAAAATTTTACCCGTAGCTCCGCTAACATTAATATTACCATTTATACCTCTTAATTTATTTTTTTTAAGAACAATGTTTATTATTCCTGCAGTACCATCTGGATCATATTTTGCAGAAGGGTTTGTAACTAATTCTATTCTTTCTACCATATTAGCTGGAAGAGCATCTAGAAAACTTTTTGCACTATTCCCAGTTAGGGTACTAGGTCTTCCATCGATTAATATTGTTACATTCCCATCACCTCTTAAAGATAACTTGCCATCTTGATCTACTTCAACTGAAGGAATGTTGTTAAGGACATCATTTACCGTTCCGTTTCGAGAAGTTAAATCTTCACCTATATTATATACTTTTTTATCAAATGAAGTTTCAAGAATTTTTTTGTTTGTTGTTATTTGGGCTGCTTCAAGTTCTGTTGATTTTTCAGGTTTTAATTTAATTGTACCTAAAACACGGTCTGGTTTTTCATTTGAAAATGAGATGTCACGTATCCATTTTGATTCATAATTAATCAAACTAATTTTCATATAATATTTACCTGTTGGAATTTGATAAAACATAAATTCACCATTTATATCTGTATATATCCCCATGGCGAACACAGAGTCATTTTGTGAGTATAATTTAACAGAAGTATATTCTAATTGCTTTTTCGAGATTGAATCTACAATCGTACCTGATAATACTCCTATTTTATTTCCTCCACCTGGACGTTGTGAGATAGCAATTGTGCTTATCGAAATGAAAAAAGTTAAAATGAAAAATTTCATGTTTAGAATTAATTTGTAATTGTTTTTCCTTCTGAAAAATACAAAAAGGATTTATTAAAGAGTTCGACTAATACACTACTGCCTAATATGGTATAAGTAGCATCTTTTTGATTGGTAAGAACATTTAGTTTACCATCTATAAAGGTTGACACTCCTCCCTGTACATTCCGAAATGCAATAACATTATTTTTTATTGAATAATCATCGGGTTTATAGTTGCATACATTTTTTTTCTCTCCGTTAAATAACGTAAAATATAAATTGTTTTCATTCCATAAAAGTACGTCGTCTTTTACATCCCATACACCACTATTGAAATCAGTAATATTTGTTTTTTGACCATTTTGATATTTCCATAAATTTCCTGATAGATCTTCATACACAATAAATCCTCTACCTGCTTTGTAGCATTTCATATACATTCCTTCCACGTCCATAAAAATTCCTTTATCAAAAACAGCAAAAGTTTTGTTAATAGCATCATTGAAACAAATTACGTCTGTACCTCCTTGAAAACTAATTCCCAACTCAGTACCACCAACTTCAAAAAATTTCCCATTCCAAAAAACACGGTAAACATCTCCATTATCTTTAAACCCAATTATATTTTCACCAATACAATCGGGCATTGTCATATCACCAGTTTGTTGCATGAGTTGGATGATTTCTCCTCGATATAAAACGTTTAAGGTTTTAAAACGAGTGTCTTGAAACACAACTATACTATCTTTCACTATATACTCCCCACCAAATAAAGTAAGTTGTTTTTTTACCCCATTATCGTAACAAAAAATTCCGGAACCAATTTTCCATGCGACTAGGTAATCGGAGAATTTATAATTTACATTTTGTATAGCAATTTGGTCTACTTTTTCTCCATTATATATTTTGAAATTACCTTTTCCATCAATGTAAGGAGCTATATTATCTCCTGCATCGAATGAACTGATACGTTGCATTTCTAGCATGCGTACATTTCCTTTGTAAAATGTTTGGAAATAGCCGTTAAAGTCAATAAATGGAGCAACTTGTGTAAATCCCTGAAATGAAATAAACAGAATAACGATACTTAATAATTTCATTGTGTTATAAATGTTGAAGGTTTGGTTTTATCAATAAAAATAAAATAGTCTCCATACGTTGATGGAATTACTAATTCATTTGTATAAATTCGAGTTTCTTGTGAGATTTTATTAAGATCAACTAACGCAAATTGATATTTATATTTATGAAGTTTATTAGCTAACATAAATTTTTTAGGTTTTTGAATTTTCACTACACCTTGGTAGGAACCACGTTTTCCTTTATAATTAATTGGAACAATTGAAATCGAATTGTAATTTTTCTTTAGGTAATCCCCAATATTAAAATCTACATAATTATCTAATAATTTCACAACACCAGGTTCTATATGAAGATTTGCACCAAGTATGATTACTTTTTTATTTTTCAATTCTGTTTTTAATAGATAATCAACATTACAAACCATATTTACATCACGCATGCACATATATTTTAATGAGGACTCTTTTTCAATCCAAATTTGAAGGGCATAATTTTTAATGTTTTTTAATGATTGAAAATTATGAGCTAAAGTATCAGAATAGAAAGACTGAGCTTTACTTATTAAAGTAAGAAATGCTTGTTGGTTATTTAAATTTGTTGAGTCTTTAAATTCGTTTTCAATTAAACTTTTTAATACAAGGTGATATATTTTTTCTTCAATTTCGGAGGGTTTATAATCTTTGAAAAATAAATGGTGGTAATAATGATTTTTGAAATGTTTTTTTACAAAAAGACCATGCATTTTAGAATCAAAACCAAGTATTTCTAGTTGGTCAGAATAATATAATTCTAATATGCGTTTAAATTCCTTTGTATGTACCCAACTTTTATAAATATTTGAAGTTAAATTATGATCTTCTTCTCCTTTAATATTTTTTATTTCGTTATTAAAATCTATTTCATGATGCTTTTTTATCATTTTTTGGATGCTTAATAAACTTTCAAAATCGGATTCAAGCAATAAGGTTGTAAAACCATATTTTTGAACAAGTTCAGAAATTATTTTTTGGTTTAGGGTCATCGCAACACCATCATAATGTGCTTCCTCACCTAAAATAACTATTTGGGTACTATCGAGATTGATTTGATCTAATAATGTTGAAATATTGGATGTATCAAATTCTGTAACACCTTCTATTTGAGCAAATGTTTTACTATTAAAGAAAAACAGTATACTGAATATTAAACTGTTGATTAATCCTCGATTCATTCTATAAAAAAAACGTCCTTTTCAATTTGAAAAGGACGTTTAAAAATAGTTATATTATTAGAATTATACTAACATTGAAACTGGATTCTCAAGGTAACCTTTAAGAGTTTGAAGGAATTGTGCTCCTGAAGCACCATCCACTACTCTATGGTCACATGAAAGTGTTAATTTCATTACATTTCCAGGAACTATTTGTCCATTTTTCACAACAGGTACTTCACTTATTCCTCCAACAGCTAAAATACAACTATCTGGGGAGTTAATAATCGCTGTGAATGAATCAATACCGAACATTCCTAAATTAGAAATTGTAAATGTATTTCCTTCCCAATCTGCAGGTTGTAATTTTTTATCTTTTGCTTTTTGCGCGAAAGATTTTACTTCGTCTCCAATTTGTGACAACCCTTTTGTATCTGCAAAACGAACAACTGGAACTAATAATCCATCTTCGACCGCAACCGCAACGCCAATATGAACATGGTGGTTACGACGAATAACATCTCCTAACCAAGAAGAATTAATTGTAGGATGTTGTTTTAACGAAAGTGCTACCGCTTTCACTACCATATCATTGAAAGAGACCTTCACTCCTTCTTTTGCATTCATTGCTTTACGAGCTATAATTGCATTATCCATGTTAACATCTACAGTTAAGTAGAAATGAGGAGCTGTAAATAAACTTTCAGAAAGACGTCTAGCAATTACTTTACGCATTTGAGAAACTGGTTCATCTACAAAAGATTCAACACCAGCAACGGATGTGTAATTTACACTTCCTACTGCAGGAATATAAGGTACATAATGATCTACATCACGTTTTACAATACGTCCACCGTCACCAGTTCCGTTAACAGCATTAATATCAATTCCTTTTTCCTCCGCTAATTTTTTAGCTAATGGAGAAGCAAGTGTTCTACCACCGTCGTTAGAACTAGCTACTGGAGCAGCTTTTGCAACTGGCACAGCAACAGGGGTTGGCGTAGCTGCTGGCGCTGCACTTGGAACAACTGCAGAAGGAGTCTCAACTTTTTCTTCTACCACCGGAGCACCAGCTAATAAACTAGAAATATCTTCCCCTGGAGCACCTATAATTGCTAAAATAGCATTTACTGGAGCAGCTTTTGTTTTCTCAACACCAATATGTAAAAGGGTTCCATCAAAAAATGATTCGAACTCCATGGTAGCTTTATCTGTTTCTATTTCAGCTAACAATTCGCCATTTGCTACAGTATCACCCACTTTTTTATGCCATTCAGCTACAACTCCTTCCGTCATTGTATCGCTCAATTTCGGCATATAAATTACTTCAGCCATTCTATTTCTTTTTTAGTATTCTTTAATGTAAGGATAATCTTTTTGCATGTACACATCTTCGTA
>CANGOA010000163.1 GCA_947455255.1 Flavobacteriia bacterium
GTTTAGAACACATAGATGACATTTGGGGAGATATCAAACAAGCTTTGTCTTAAATGAATCGATCGAAAATCTTTCGAAAACTTAAGAAAACTATGCTCATACTTACAGGGATTGTGCTGATTTTGTTTATCAGTGGTTGTATATTTATGAACCAAGCTAAGTTTGGGAAACATCCAAGTGGGAAACGTTTGGAATTGGTAAAACAATCCCCAAATTGGAAAGATGGAGAATTTCAAAATTTAAGTCCCACACCTGCGTTAACGGAAGGCGTGTCTTTTTTTAAGGTTTTTACTGATTTCTTTTTTGGTAAAAAAATAGATGTTAAACCAATAAAACCACTGCCAAGTGAGAAAGTTGATTTATTGCATTTGGACCCAACGAAAGATGTGCTTGTTTGGTTTGGACATTCCTCCTATTTCCTGCAATTAGATGGCATCACATTTTTGGTTGACCCAGTATTTAGTGGGGCTGCTTCTCCTGTTTCATTTACTACTAATTCATTTGAAGGAACCGATCGTTACAAGGTAGAAGATATGCCTACTATAGATTACTTGTTAATTACCCATGATCATTGGGACCATTTAGATTACGAAACGGTACTTCAATTAAAACCAAAAGTAAATCAGATAGTTTGTTCGCTAGGTACTGGAGAACATTTGGAATATTGGGGTTTTGACATTTCGAAAATTTCAGAAAAAGATTGGAATGAAACGGTGAAATTTCCTAAAAACGTGACGATACATACAGCTCCTGCGCGTCATTTTTCTGGTCGTGGGTTTAAGCGAAATCAAGCATTGTGGACTTCATACATACTAGAAGTCAATGAAAAGCGTATTTTTATTGGTGGAGATAGTGGTTACGACACCCATTTCAAACAGCTTGGAGAAAAATTTAAATCCTTTGACCTAGCGATTTTAGAAAATGGTCAGTACAACAAAAACTGGAAATACATTCACATGATGCCTGAAGAGGTGTTAAAAGCAGCTAAGGAGTTAAACACAAAGATTTTGTTTCCGGTACATTCCAGTAAATTTGCATTGGCAAGTCATGCTTGGTACGAACCATTGGAAAAGATCACTTCATTGCCAAAAGATTCATCGTTTATCATTATCACTCCGAAAATTGGATCACTTGCATCTCCAACAGATACCAATCAGGTATTTGATAAATGGTGGAAATAAATCAACTGAATTGAAATAGTTGTACATTTGAAAATTCAACGTAATTAAAATGAAAACACCTAATTTTAAACTTCTTTTCCTGATTATTGTCCTAGTGTTATCACGAGAAAAATTCCTTGCTCAATCGGAAATACGTCCTTTAACTTGGGCGAAATCAGTGAACCTCCCTCCTTTTTATAATTTATATAAAGTGGATGATTCTGTTTATCGTTCTGAGCAACCTACTCCAGAGGGGATGCGAGCCTTGGATAGTATGGGGATAAAATCTATTTTAAGTTTAAGAAATCTACTTACCGACAAATCAGCAGGCAAACGTACCAAATTGAATTTGTGTCAATATAGAATTAACACGTGGACAATTACTTATCAAGAAGTTGTAGCAAGTTTACGGATATTGATCAATGTTGAGAAACCGGTTTTAGTACATTGCAAGCATGGTTCCGATCGAACAGGATGTGTCATTGCAGCCTACCGCATGGCCGTTCAAGGTTGGACCAAAGAAGCGGCTATCAAAGAATTTCGAGAAGGCGGCTATGGATTTCACGAAGAGTGGTTTGAGAATATTTTGGTTTTGTTGGAAGGGATAGATGTAGAGCAATTAAGAGCGGAACTAGGGATTAAATGAATTGAGTAGACAAAGTAACTATGATAGTGCATTTTATCACAGAGGGCACAAAGTTGTTTTTTGTCTTCTCAAAATTTCAAATTTTAAACGAATTCTAATTAAATCCCGACGAATTCTAATTTGTTTCACTGTCATTTTAGTATTCATATATCTTTGATACAATTAATTAAACAAAAAATCTATGAAATCAATTTTACTCACTGCATGCGTATTACTTCTTGGGAATTCGTTCGCACAGAATTATGTTACCATACCCGATGCAAACTTTGCTAAGTATTTGAAGGAAGTTGTACCTAATGCAATCAATGGAAATCAGTTAGACACTTCAAGTGCTGATGTAAAAAAATTAAAAAAGATTGATGCTGAAGCAAGAGCAATCAAAAATTTGGAAGGCGTTCAGTATTTTTCAGGATTGGAGACGTTGGATGTGGGTAATGGAGGTCAAATACCATTAGATTCTAAAAATCAGTTTTCTACATTGCCATCTTTACCAGAAAATTTAAAGGTATTAATATGTGGAAATACCGGTATGGATTCTTTGTCTGAACTACCTGAAAACTTGGAAATTTTAAAATGTTATGAAAATAAGCTTACAAGTCTTCCTTTATTACCGAAGTCATTAACTTATTTAGATTGTAGATTTAATTATTTAACTTCATTACCTAAATTATCTGATGTACTTAATTATTTAGATTGCTATAATAATGGTTTAACTTCTTTACCTCAACTACCAATTACATTAACGAATTTTGATTGTTCTAATAATAAATTAACGATTTTACCTCAATTACCGAATTCTTTAATAAATTTACAATGTTTTAATAATCAACTAACTGAACTTCCCGTATTATCTCAAAAATTGAGATATTTATCTTGTTATAGTAATCAATTGACTTCGTTACCTCAACTTCCAAATTCGTTACTTCAGTTTGTTTGTGCAAACAATTTATTAACTTCTTTACCTAAATTACCAGAGTCATTATTTTCGCTAAAATGTTTTAACAATAAAATAAATGTTATACCTCAACTACCACCTACATTAGGCGAATTAATTTGTGATGGAAATAAATTAACTATTTTACCCGATTTACCTAGTAATTTAACACTATTATCATGTGAAAATAATTATTTAACTAACTTACCAACACTACCAAGCAATTTACAAATTTTTTCTTGTCGACACAATTCCATAAAATGTTTTCCAATTTTTCCTAAATCTATTTATGAAGGGCTAATCTTTATTTCAAATAACCCTTTCACTTGTCTGCCAAATTACATTCCAGCAATGGACTCAACTACTTTATCATATCCATTATGTTCAGAAATTGATCCTGTTAACAATCCAAACAATTGCTCAAATGGTCAATACGGAATTCTAGGATCTACTTCTTTTGATACAAACAAAAACTGTCATACAGATTCATTAGAGACTCCTCTTGCTAATATTCCAATGGTACTTCTAGATTCTGCGAATAACTTAGTAAGCCAAACGTATACGGCTGTAAACGGAATTTATCAATTTCCTGTAGGAGCAAACAACTACAAAGTTCAACTAGACACAACAAATCTACCTTTTAGTGCTTTATGTCCTAAAGGTGGTGATACATCGATTGTACTTTCAGATTCTTCCATTTTCGCGAAAGATGTAAACTTTAACTTAACGTGTAAAGAAGGATTTGATGTTGGTATTCGTTCAGTTGCTACTTCAGGAATCGTTTTTCCAGGTCAGCCTCATAATTTGTATGTAGCAGCTGGAGACATGAGTAATTGGTTTGGTAGACATTGTGCTGAAGGAATTTCAGGTCAATTACAAGTAACGGTTACTGGTCCTGTGAAATATGTTGCAACTGCTGGAACAAAAACACCAACAATAAATGGAAATGTTTACACCTACGAAATTTCAGATTTTGGAAAAGTAAATTTCACAGAAGATTTTGGTTTATCGTTTGTAACAGATACTACTGCAAAAGCGGATGATCAAATTTGTGTAAATGCGCAAATCACGCCTAAAAACGGAGATTATAATGTAGCGAATAATACCTATGATTATTGTTATTCGGTTATCAACTCCCATGATCCAAATTTGAAAGAAGTTTATCCTGCTAACTTCAAACCTGGTTATGATGGTTATTTGACGTATACCGTTCACTTCCAAAACACTGGTTCTGCACAAGCGTTCAACATTCGTTTGGTTGATACCTTAGATGCTAAATTGGATTTAAAAACCTTTGAGGTGTTGAATTATAGTCATGCGAATACGGTAAGTTTGACTGGTAATGTTATGCGTGTAAAATACCCAAACATTATGTTATCTGATAGCACGACTAACGAAAAAGCGTCTCATGGATTTATTCAATACCGAATTAAACCATTAGCACCAATTTCAGAAGATCAACAAATCAAAAATACGGCTTACATTTATTTTGATTACAACGAAGCAGTTGTTACCAATACTACAGTGAGTAAAGCGAATAAGAGTTTAGGAATTCATGAGGAAAAAGAATTAGGATTGAGAGTTTATCCAAATCCTACTGAAAATCTATTGACTTTTGAGCGTACGAGTCATACAATAAATTCTGTTAATGTTTCCATTGTAAGTATAAATGGTCAAGAATTGTTTACAAACTCATTGGATTTGACGAACAAACAGACAATTGATTTGACTGATTATGCACCTGGTGTTTACTTCGTGAATGTACAAAACGAGGAGGCTACGGATGTGATTAAAGTTATAAAAAAATAGCGCTTCGACTCCGCTCAGCGAGACGAACATGATGAATAGACTGCTTCAGAAATGGGGCAGTTTTTTTTGATGCATTATTTTTTACACAAAGAACACGGAGGTTTCACAAAGGACACAAAGGTTTTGAAGGTGTGGAGAGATTGATGTGTTTTTTCAACACAAAGAACACAGAGGTTTCACAAAGGACACAAAGGTTTTGAAGGTGTGGAGAGATTGATGTGTTTTTTCAATACAAAGAACACGGAGGTTTCACAAAGGACATAAAGGTTTTGAAGGTGTGGAGAGATTGATGTGTTTTTTCAACACAAAGAACACAGAGGTTTCACAAAGGACACAAAGGTTTTGAGGACAGGGAGGGTTTTCATCGTAAAATTTGAACTTAATATTTCCATATCGGCTTTGTGTACTTTGTGCTTTCTTTGTTTACTTTGTGTTAAATATTTAGCAGAACTTAAAACAATGCCAATAAATCCTCCTGACTTAACGATTTCAATATCGATGCTTCTGTTTGGATGATGTCGGAGGCGATTTCTTTTTTGGTTGCTTGGAGGTTGACAATCTTTTCTTCGATGGTTCCTGGGGTGATTAGACGAACTGCGACAACGTGTTTGTCTTGACCAATGCGGTAACAGCGGTCGATAGCTTGGTTTTCTACTGCTGGATTCCACCAAGGATCAACAAGGTAGACATAATCGGCTTCGGTAAGGTTTAGTCCTGTACCACCTGCTTTTAGACTGATTAAGAATACTCGTATGTCGTCGTTATCTTGGAAATCGTCGACAATTTCTTCTCGTTTTTTCGATTGACCAGTTAAGTAAGCAAAAGGAATATCTTCGTGCTCTAATTCGGTTTTTATGAGGTCGAGCATACCTACAAACTGACTAAA
>CANGOA010000164.1 GCA_947455255.1 Flavobacteriia bacterium
CACTTCTTTATCTCGTTCTAATTCAAGATTTTTTAGTTTCAAGAATTCTTTTTCTTTTTTCTCGGTAATATCTTGCACCGTACCATGAATACGAATACAGATATTTCTGAAAAACTCAGCTTCACCTATCGTTCTTACCCATTTTATACTCCCTGACTTTGTTGTAATTTGTAGTGTTAAGTCAAAAGGTTTATTCTCATGTCTTAATTTATCAAAAGCAGCTATAAATCGTTCTCGATTTTTCCCTTCCAAATAATAAGAATTCAATGTAACCAAGGTTGGTTGAAGCATATAATCTTCTTCGTGCAATTCATACATGTAACGAGCAAATTTCAATTCCTCATTTTGCACATTATATTCCCAACCTCCAATCTTACCTAAATCGTTTGTTTTCTCAAGTATTTCTGTAACTTTTTGCAGTTCTATCGCTTGGGTTTGTATTGCTAATTGCTGATTTTTCTTTTCTGTAATATCCGAAGAAATACCAATCACACGAAAAGGAGCGTTATTGTCGTCAAACACTATATATCCTTTGACACGTACCCACTTTACTTCGTTAGTTATTGCATTTTTAATACGGTATTCTACATCGTATTTGCTTTTTTCACGTAATGTAGTATTTGCTTTTTGTGCGATATGTATGTCCTCCGGTAGGATAGCGTCCATCCAAAGATTAGGGTTTTCAAAGAATGCTGCTTTGGTAATTCCATAAATATTTTCAACTGAATCATTGATAAACATCACCTTTGAAAAATCTGGTGTAGTTGACCAAATTACATCTTGTAGTGAATTTGTGATTGCGTCGAATTCAATTTTAGAGATACTTTTGTCTAATTGATTTCCAAAAAAATCTGGATGATTGCTTTTTGCAATTGTATCTCTTAGGTTCGTAAGTTCAATTAATACTTCATCTAACATTTGAAACGAAGAATAAGATGTGTCAATTACATCTGTGATATTCAATCGTTTAACTAATGAAAATATTTCCTCAATTGTTTTGTTTTCCATGCTCAATAGAATGAAATGAAACGTAATTTATTTGCTTTACAATGTAAAATATAGGATATATGTTAAAAATACGTTTAATTACTTAGATTGTCAAGTTTATTTTTAAGAAATGTTGATGGTTTGAGTGATTTTTTTAAACACAAAGGACACTAAGGGAGCACAAAGGACACGGAGATTGGAGGGGGTGGTTTGAGGGGATGGATTGGGGGAAGGATTTAACACATTTTTTTAACACAAAGGTCACTAAGGTAGCACAAAGGTCACGGAGATTTGAAGGGCAACCACTCACTTGGTGTTCTTTGTGATACCTCCGAGTTCTTTGTGTTAAAAATACGCTAGAATATAATAATGTAGACTACTTTTACTTTGTGTGCTTTGTGAAAAAACTACCCTAGATTTTTTTCTTTTTAAACACTACTAAATCAACTTTTTCACTAACTTAAATAGAAAATTAGTAAAAAACATATTTATGAAAGAAAACGATTTAGCAAGAAAAGTCATTGGATTAGCATTAAAAGTTCATCGAGAATTGGGTCCTGGATTATTGGAAAGGGTGTATCAAGAGTGTTTGTATTATGAAATTAAACGTGAAAATATTGAGGTAAAAAAAGAAGTGCCAATACCAATCAAATATGACAATCTAGAAATAGAAAGTGCATATAGAATTGATTTACTTGTTGAAAATAAATTAGTTATTGAATTAAAATCTGTATCCGATTTACATGATATACATTTTGCTCAAACATTAACTTATTTGAGGTTAGCGAATATGAGACTTGGATTATTATTAAATTTCAATGAGATTCTTTTAAAAGATGGTATTCGAAGGGTGATAAATTGAGGGGGTTTAACACATTTTTTAACACAAAGGACACTAAGGTAGCACAAAGGACACGGAGATTGGAGGGGGAGGGATTTTAACACAAAGGACACTAAGGTAGCACAAAGGACACGGAGACTTGAGGGAGGAGGATTGAGGGGGAAGGGATTTTAACACAAAGGACACCAAGGTAGCACAAAGGACACGGAGATTTGAAGGGCAACCACTTACTTGGTGTTCTTTGTGATACCTCCGAGTTCTTTGTGTTAATAATACGCTAGAATATAATAATGTAAACTACTTTTACTTGGTGTTCTTTGTGATACCTCCGAGTGCTTTGTGTTAAAAATACGCTAGAATATAATAATGTAAACTACTTTTACTTGGTGTTCTTTGTGATACCTCCGAGTTCTTTGTGTTAGAAATACGCTAGAATATAATAACGTAAACTACTTTTACATTGTGGTCTTTGTGAAGCCTCTGAGTTCTTTCTGTTAGTTAAAAAATACATAACAAGTCATCTTAGAAACTTATTCTTTCAACAACCAATCTGACGCGGTAGAGAAACTTTTAAAGTGCTGTACTTTTTGAGAAAAAAGAAAAGAAATAGCTACAATGAATTGAGATACGCTGGTTTGGGTCAATATTGCCACTTTACAATTCTCAGGGAATTTAAAGTTGACTTTTAAATAATCTCTAGCCTCTTTATTGATATTAAATGCGTTAGAAAAATTAATCATTAATCGGTCTCCTTCTTTTACATTTTCGTGGATGAACGATTCAAAACGTTTCACTTTTTCAAGATTAACGAGGATTTTTATAGAAAAAGTTAATGAAATGTATCCACTTTCTTTTGAAAGCAAAAAAACATCTGGTTCGACTTTAGGATTATTCATACTGTGCAATTCCAAAAATGATTGAAATGCAAAAATTCAAATCTAATACGAGATAAAATATACGTGATTTAATGTAAATTGATAAATAACACGCTAATCAATAACGATCTATAAAATAACGAAGAAGAAAAAATTACACTTTCTTAAAGATACTCTCTTCTTCCGAAACAATTTTAAAATCATTTTTATGTTTCGATTGAGCCAAAGTTTCTTGAATCCCTATCGCTAGGTAAGCACCTGAAAAAAGACTAGCTGAAAACTTTGCAATCAACTTATCCTGCGCATTATGATTCAAGTAAATCATATAATTTCTACATAAAATCACATCGAATTTAGTGGAAAAATCATCTAATAGATTGGATGACTTTTGGAAGACAACATTTGCAAATAAATTTGAATGGGGAATGAAATTTTCTCCTTCTTTTTGTAAATATTCATCCAAATGTTTTCCTGGAGAGACACGTTCAAAGTTAGATACAGCTAACTCATACGGTTTAGATGTAATTACATTTTTTACAACTTCATCTAAAACAAGCTGATTTATTTCGGTAGCAATAATTTTAGATTTATCATATAATCCATTTTGTTTCAGTAAAATAGCCAATGAAATTAACTCTTCTCCTGTGCTACAGAAAGGTACCCAAATTTTAATTTGATGATCATTCGCAAATTTTAATTTTATTTCTTCGATAAACTTTCTCCAAAACGATGGGTCACGAAAAAATTCGGTAACAGGGACAATTAAATTACTTTCAAATTTTGCGTAAAATGCTGGATCCTTTTCTATTTTTAACAACAAGTTTTCAAAAGAAGAAATTCCTAATTCGTTTGCCGCGTATATCACTCTTCGCTTGTAGGAAGTCAATGCATATTCCGAAAAATCAACTTGGTATTTTTCAAGTATTTTAGCGTTTAATGAACGTATGTCTATAATGTCTAGCTCCTTTATCATATTATAGTAAAAAGTTGAAAGTAAAAAGTAAAAAGTTGGAAGTCTAATTAGTATTCAATACCAATAAACAATACATCATCCATTTGTTTATGAGGTCCTTGCCATGCATCGAAAGCAGCTTGTAATGCTACATTTACTTCCGCGATTGACTTATCTTTATTCTCCACTAATATTTGACGAATTTTTTTAGGTCCAAATTTTTTCAAATCCTCTGCTGGAAATGGTCCACCAAATTGATCTGGGAATCCATCGGAACACACATACACCCTGTCACCTTTTTGTAAAACAGTTTCAAAATTCGTAAATACATCTCTCCCTCTATATTGAACACCTCCAATGGGGTATTTGTCTCCTTTTAATTCTTCTAATTCTTCGTCTGCTTTTTGGTCGTGACGAACTATGTATAAAGGTCTATGCGCTCCAGAAAATGAAAATTCTCCATTACTTAAATCCAAACGGCACATACCCACATCCATTCCATCACGTTCATTTTCACCACCTTCTTGACCTTGGCGAAGTGTTTTTACCATTGAATTGTGCAATTTATCCAACATTACAGAAGGAGTTGGCGTTTCATAGGTAATAATCTCATTTAAAATCAATGAACCGATTACGGATAATAGTGCTCCTGGCACCCCATGACCTGTACAATCTGCCGCTGCAAAATAGATGTATTTATCCTTTTGAACAATAAAAGGGAAATCCCCACTTACGATATCTTTTGGTCTAAACATCATAAATGAATTCGGGAAAACATCGCTTAATACAATTTCTTTCGGTAAAATAGAATTTTGAATTCTTTTAGCGTAATTGATACTATCCTGAACTTTTTGATTCGCCTCTTTGATTTTATGTTCTGCCTCTTTTGCTTCCGAAATATCATGTAGTATCATCAAAATAGATTCTAGACCCCCATCTTCCCCTGATTCTGGCAATGCATTCACTTCCATAAAAAGCATCGCATTATTTAAATCACGGAATTCCATTTCGGTACTTACATGCGAATTTTTAGTAGTTACCTCCATTAAAATTTCACTCCATTTTTGGATAATCGCTTCATCTAAGGAAACACTATCAAATGTTTGTCCAAGGAAAGTTGAAGGTGCAATACCTGTATATTTTTCTATCGCAGGATTTACGTAACTAATCAATCCCGCAAGGTCGAAACGTAAGATAATATCTAATGAGTTTTCCGAAAGTGCTTGCATTTTTGCACGTTCACGTTGCTCTTTTTCTGCTTTTTTTCTTTCTGTAATATCTCGGATATTGAATAATATTCCATTAATTGAAGGATTATCCACTAAGTTTCTACCAGTAGTTTCTACCCAAGTACGTGATCCATCTGGTTTTAAATAGGTGTATTGTGCAGTATATACATTCCCAGGATTGTATTTCAAATCTTCAAATAATTTTTTTACAGTAGCCTGACCTTTTGGGTGTACACGTTCTGTTTCAATGGTACCAACCATATCATTTGGTTCATACCCTAAGATATTTCGTACCGAAGGACTTGCGTATTTTACATTTCCATCTTCGTCATAAATATTAATAATCTCCGATGCATTTTCCAACAATACTTGCGTACGTTCTTGACTTTTATTTACCTCCTGAATTTGAATTTCCAATTCTTTATTGGTACGTTCAATCATCTCTTGGTTTTCCTGCATTTGTTGTGCATTCTCCAATAATTGCTCTTGTTGTTCGCTCAATTCCTGACTCATTTGTTGTGACTCAGTCAACAAACG
>CANGOA010000165.1 GCA_947455255.1 Flavobacteriia bacterium
AAGAGTCATTTACAATCCAGAAGTGCTCAGGTTGTGGATTTCATTTCACAAATCCGATTCCAAGTGAAGAAACAATAGGTTCCTATTACAAGAGTGAAGAATATGTTTCGCATAGTTCTACAAATAAAGGGTTGGTAAACAAGTTGTATAACCTTGTTAGAACAATTACTTTGGATCGTAAGGTTTCTTTGATTCGTTCGTATGCAAAAGGTAATGCAGTGTTGGATATTGGTTCTGGAACTGGACATTTTTTGAATGCATGTAATTTAGCTGGTCTAGATGTGCAAGGTTTAGAGCCGGATACGGACGCTCGTAGTTTCGCGAAAGATAATTTCGGATTAGAATTACAACCATTAAAAACTCTTCAAACGATTGAATCAAATTCTAAAGATATAATCACTATGTGGCATGTATTAGAACATGTCTATCATTTAAAAAGAGATGTAGCTGAGATTACTCGTATATTGAAAGATAAAGGAACATTATTTGTTGCTGTACCAAATATGAATTCATACGATGCGAAAGTATATAAAGAACATTGGGCAGCTTATGATGTTCCAAGACACCTCTACCATTTTCAAGAAAATACCATCAAGAAATTGTTTTCTAACTTTGATATGGAATGTGTAAATATCTTTCCTATGAAATTTGATTCGTACTACGTAAGTATGCTTTCTGAAAAGTACAAAGGTGGAAGTATTGTGAAAGCTTTCTTCAATGGTTGGCTTTCTAATATGAAATCTGATTCTAACGGTTTTAGTTCTCAGATTTATGTTTTCAAGAAAAAGTAATTAGAATTTATTTTATACAAAATAAGGCGACTAAGTATTTTAGTCACCTTTTTCGTTCTATTTAACAATAATCTATCTTGTTAGAATTCTCTAGAAAATTTCATCTTGGTTTGGGTTTGGTATAGAATTGATGAATATCACCTCCATTAATCCCTCCTCAAGGAGGGAAACTTAAGGTTTCGTTCTTTTTAATTTTTTGAATAATTTTCTTCCCTCCTTGAGGAGGGACCAAGGGAGGTGACTTGTTTTTCCAAATTTATAAAACAGGTTCTACCCAGTCTCCGTGTTCTTTGATAAGTTCTATCAAAGCATCTACCGCCTCTTCCTCAGATACATTCTTACGAACCAATTCTTTCTCCTTATACAAATGTATTTTACCTGGTCCTGTACCAACATATCCATAATCTGCGTCTGCCATTTCTCCAGGTCCATTAACAATACAGCCCATTATACCAATTTTTAACCCTTTTAAATGCGATGTTTTACTTCGAATCTTAGCAGTTGTTTCTTGTAGATCAAACAAAGTTCTACCACATGACGGACAAGAAATATACTCTGTTTTGGAGATGCGTGTTCTCGTTGCTTGTAAGATGCCAAATGATAAGCTATTGATAATTTGTGTTGGTTGTGGTCCTGTAATCCATATTCCATCTCCAAAACCGTCTATTAATTGATTTCCTGCATCACTAGAAGTGTATAATTGAAATTGTTCTAGGTCTGATAAATTATAATCATATCTTAGTATAACAGGGTTTTCCAGTTGATTTTCATCTAATATCGTTCGTATATATCGATAAATTTGTGTTTTATTATCGTATTTTGTAGTTAAAACTAAAATTGCAAGTGGATTTTGTTTTATGAATTCAACTGGTAAGTCTATGTTTTCAATTTCTAGAAAAAATGTGTTTTCAAAGTTATAATTATTTGTTTCTGAAATTTTTACGAATGGATACTGGTTTGTTTTACCAATATAATTTTCCTTCCATGTTTTAAAATTGTGTACGATTCCAAGCGTTCCTGGAGTTTCAAAATCAATTTTTTGATCGCCTATAAATACATAATCTGCAGCTAAATCTTGTAAATTCCATTTGTCTAAACTTACAGAATAATTATACCCAAAACCGAAGAAATTTGCAGCATTAATTTTTTCTTTTTTACTTAAATCTGCAAATACAATTGGCACATTTTTTGAACCTATATTATGATGTAAATTAGTCTTTCTTCTATTATATTGATAAGGATTATAATTAATTGTTTTATTAGTTGTAACTAGTAAGTTATTCTTAGTTTGATTTCCTTTTGCTATTAGTTTTTTTGCAACAGGAATTTCAAACTCTGGATCCTCCGTTAAGGATACACGAATTGTATCCCCCAACCCATCTTCCAGTAATGCCCCAATACCAACGGCTGATTTAATTCTACCATCTTCACCATCTCCAGCTTCTGTTACTCCTAAATGTAACGGGTAGTTCATTCCTTCTTCTTGCATGGTTTTAACCAATAAACGGTAGGCTTGAACCATAACTAAAGTGTTACTTGCTTTCATAGAAATTACCAATTGATGGTAATCGTGTTTACGACAAATACGTAAAAACTCCATGGCAGATTCAACCATTCCTTCAGGTGTGTCTCCAAATCGACTTAATATACGGTCGGATAAAGAACCATGATTTGTTCCAATGCGCATTGCTGTTCCGTGCGCTTTACAAATTTTTATAAGTGGTGTAAATTTTTCTTCAATACGAATTAACTCTTCTTGGTAACTTTCCTCTGTAAACTCTATTTCTTCAAATTTCTTTTTGTCAGCGTAATTTCCTGGATTTACTCTAACTTTCTCTATTAATTTTGCTGCTATTTCTGCTGCGTTAGGTGTAAAGTGGATATCAGCAACAAGTGGTTTGTTGTAACCATCTTCGTTTAAAAGTGCTTTGATTTCACCTAATTTTTCTGCTTCTTTTTTGGAAGGTGCTGTTAAACGAACAAGTTCACATCCAGCATCAATCATTCGTTTACTTTGAGCAACGGATCCTTCGATGTCCATTGTATCTGTTGTAGTCATTGACTGTGGTAAAACTGGATTCAATCCACCAATTTTTACTGACCCAATTGTTACTTCTGAACTACTAATTCTTTTTCGGTTGAAAAAATCGATGCAATATTTATTTGTGTTTGTTTCCATATTTGTTGTATTACAATACAAAAGTATTGGAATAGACTTTGTTGCTTTAAGTACTAACTAAATATTTGTACACATTGTGTACCTTAAAAGTGGTATTTTAAGATGTGCTAGTAAAAGCTTTATTGTTTTTAATTGTATGCCCGAATAAATTGACGTACCTTTGATGATTAATTTATAAGATTTTTTTATGGAACGCCCAGCAATCACTTTCGAATCCAACACTAATACGGAGTTTTACAAAACTTTACAGCAAAGAGTTAGGGAGTACTTTAAAGAGAATAATATCTCACGTTTTGGAAATACAGGAATGGTTATCAAAACAATTTTCATGATTTCACTTTATGTAGTACCATTCATTTTAATTAATACAATTTTTGTTGAAAATGCTTTATTGACTATTCTAAGCTGGTTAGTTATGGGGTTTGGTATGGCAGGTGTAGGACTTTCTATCATGCATGATGCTAACCATGGTGCATATTCTAAAAATGATACAGTTAATAAATTGTTAGGTTTAGTTATTAATGGAGTTGGTGGTTCTGATGTTAATTGGAGAATTCAACACAATGTATTACATCATACATATACTAATGTTACAGGTTATGATGAAGATATTGATCCAGGAAAAGTAATGCGTTTTACACCTCGTGCAGAGCGTTTGAAAATTCATCGTTTCCAACATATTTATGCTTGGTTTTTTTACGGATTAATGACTTTAATGTGGTGTACAGCTAAAGATTTTATTCAAGCTGCTCGTTTTAATAGACAAGATTTATTGAAAACTCAAAATATTACATACAGTCGTTTGGTGCGTAATATAATCATTACTAAAGTTCTTTATTTTGCAATCATTTTTGGATTACCATTTACATTTTCAGTATTACCTTGGTATGGTACTGTATTGTGTTTTTTAATGATGCACTTTATTGCAGGTGTAACATTAGCAGCGATTTTCCAACCTGCTCACGTTGTACCAACTTCTACATATCCTATGCCAAATGATTCAGGTGTTGTTGAAGCTGATTGGGCAGTTAATCAATTGTATAATACTGCAAACTTTGCCCCTAAATCTACTTGGTTCTCTTGGTATGTTGGTGGATTGAATTTCCAAGTGGAACACCATTTGTTCCCAAATATTAGCCATGTCCATTATAAAAAATTGTCTGAAATTGTTAAAAAGACAGCAAGTGAATATAACTTACCATATTATTCATATAAAACATTTTTTGGCGCAATTAAAGAGCATACGAAGATGTTGCATGATCTTGGGACAAAAGATTACGCTCCAGCAGTTCATTAATAGTTAAAATCTTTATTTCTTCGTTCAACTGCTAAAATTCTCGAGTCATGTACTGATGTACACTCCTCAAAAATTTTATTGTTTGCCTCGAACTAATTAATTTTAAATATCAATAATTACATATTAAATTTACCTCAATCTTATTTGGTTGAGGTTTTTTCTTTTTATATGGCACACAGAATAGATAAATACGCATGGGCGGTGAGATTAACTAAAACACGTTCAATAGCAACAGAGTTAGTTTCTAAAAGCAAGATTCGAATTAATGAAATGGAAGTAAAACCTTCCAAAGAAGTCAAAGTTGGGGACATCGTAAATTTCCATAATAATAGCGCTGTGTTTTCCTTCCGTGTGTTGGAATTATTAGACAAACGTGTCGGACCTAAACTCGTTGCAACATACATTGAAGACATTACCCCAATCGAAGAAGTCGAAAAATACCGTTTGTATCAAGAGTCCCAAAAAGTATATCGTGATATGGGAACAGGTCGACCATCTAAAAAAGATAGAAGGTCGATTGGTGATTTTTTGGATTTTTAAGTCTAATTCGATTGTCACCTCCCTTTATCCCTCCTCAAGGAGGGAAACGTATGGTTTCAAAAAAATAGATAGTTTCAAAATGATTAGTATATAAATCTTCCCTCCTTGAGGAGGGACCGAGGGAGGTGATTTTTATTATATTTATCACTAATTTTGTTTCAGATATAAACTTTCTATGAAATATTTTTGGCCAATTATTGGTTTAATTGTTTGTGTTATTTTGTTTTTTAATGTGGATAATAAATTATTCGCTTGGATTGGTACTCCCTTTTTTTTAGTGATGATGTCTAGTCCTGAAATAGCGATACATAATTTTTATCGTTATGGAAAAAGCAGAAAAAGTCGTTTATGAAAAACGCACCCAAAGTGATTACTCAATGAGTTTCAAACTCCAAGTCGTTCAAGAAATAGAACACATGGAGATATCAGTAA
>CANGOA010000166.1 GCA_947455255.1 Flavobacteriia bacterium
GTGGACACATCAAAAATATTGGAGAAGTTTTTGAAAATGAAAAAGCACAAGCGTTGATTCGCACTGAAGTAATTGATGGGGTAGAGACGAAACGTGTAACGAGTATTTCGTTTGAGATAAACTAAGGAAATAAAAAAAAAATTATCTCAACAAACTTACGTGTCCTCTTTTGGATATCTCTTCTCCAAAACTATTTATATAATATACATGCCAATTATAAATTCCATCTGGTGATGGTTTACCTAGATATGTCCCATCCCAAAAATCATTCATATTTGTTAATGTAATAATTAACTCACCCCAACGATTGTAAATGTTCATTGTAAAATTAGGAATATTGTATCCTACAGGTCTGAAATAATCATTATGATGATCGTTATTTGGTGTAAATGTATTAGGTATATATAAATCAGACTGAAATTTAATTAATACTTTAGAACTATCTATACAATGATTTGAATCTACATGAATTACCGTAAATTGAAGATCTCTATCTGGATATAACGATGGTGTTTGACAATTAGAACAACTCAATAATTCAGCTGGTTTCCACGTGAAATGACCTTTGTTTTTTGAATCTACCTCTGCATTTAAAGTTATTTTATCTCCCCAATTTGCAAGATACTGATATTCAGTTTTTAAATTAGAACGCTCATGAACTCCTATAAAAACAGTATTTGTATCAACACAATGATTTGTATCTATACATACGACTTTATACGACGTAGATTTTTTTGGCGATACCGATGCTTCAGATCTATCTAGTTTTAAGAAATATATATCTTGAGGATTTATCCAATTATATATTATACCTCCTCGACAACTTATAAAGGCTTTATCATTCAGACATATATTAGTGTCTTTATCAACATACATTTTAGGAGAAAGAATATTTACAGAAATTTTTTCATTTTTGGTACCACAAGAATTTGTGTAAATAATAGTGTAATCTGTATTTATTAAAGGTTTAAGAATATATTTTAATGAATTTACTTTAGTAACACCTGTTAATGGTGAAAATGATAAAGTTTCTCCATTAGAAAGATTAAGTTCTTTAGATTCATTGTAACAAAAGTTTATACTTGGAGAATTAAAAAATGTTTTAGAATTTTTAATCGTTTTAACTTTTATTGTATCAATTATTTTACAAGAAGTTGAAATTGTTTTGGTAACTAAATACGTAATAGAATCAAACGGAGTACATGTAACTTTATTACCTGTTGTTGCATTTAAATATATTGAAGGACTCCAACTATAATCAAGTCCACCACTAGAAATTAATTCAACACTTTTTCCCTCACAGACTTCGTATGAATTATTAGTATTTTGGTTTGATTTCGAAATTTTATAAGGGTATAGAATATCTAAAGTTCTACAACCTTTTTCAATATGTACTTCAATGTCAACATCTTTTGTTATAGTTGTTTTTAATTTTGATTCTGTAATATCACTAAATAACTCTGATGGTTTCCATTTGTAAGTTCCTCCTTCAAGTACATTTATTTCAACTTCAGTACTTTGACATATCGAAATAACAGGCTTTGTTATTTTTTCATAATCATCGTAGACATTCACTTCAATTTCAGTAGTATCTGGAATTAAACATGTGCTTTTTGAATTTGTAGCAATTAATTTTACAATATATTTCCCAATACTTTTATATTTATGAATAGGGTCTTTTAAAGTTGATTTTTCTCCATCACCAAAATCCCATTGATATGTATCACAATTAACACTCATATTAGTGAAATGTACATCTCCATTTAAACATCCTGCACTATCATTCGTTTGTACTTTTGCTAGTGAGGATTTTAAATCAAACTCAAATGCTGCAATATTACAACCTCCGTTAGTTGCATTATTTGTTGGTGAAAACACTCCTGGAGTAGTTGAAAATCCATCTTGAACAGAGCCACATCCTGCGCAAACAGCATGATATATGCCACCTCTTTTATCGAAACGACTTGTTCCTCCATCGACGTGATTATTAGCTACACTCATGCCGCCCATAAAAGTTGCATAGGTTAATTTATTCCCATCATCACCTAAAACAGCTATGTAAAAGTTATTTCCATTAGTTTCAGACTGAAAAGCATCCTCTGTAACTTGAAGACCTATCGTTGTACTATTTACAGCCTTTGAAAATGTTCTATTTTTGATTCCTCCCCATCCAGATAAATATATATCACCACAAACAGATACAGAAAATGCTGTTGGTGAGATATCCGAAAACCCACTTCCTGTACCAAAAACTGTACTCCAACTAATAGACTTTAAATCATTTGAAAACTTACTTATAAATTGACCTGAATTCGCTACTCCATATTTACCAGATGAAATTGGTAAATTACTTTCACTCTGTCCATATACATATACATTTTTATTAACGTCTAATTGAACGAAAAACGATTGATCATATTCTGTAGCTCCAATAAATGTACCTGATAAAATAGTAGGTTTTCCACTCGATAATTTTATAATATATCCATCACTTAAACCTCCACTATATTGTTTTTTATTACCATTTGAAAAAGTTATTTCGCTCGAATTAGTTCCTCCAGTTAAATATAATGTTCCATCATCTGCAGACTGTACAGAATTCCCAGTTTCAATATTATTTCCACCAAAATAACTAGACCATATTAATTTATCCAAGTCCTGTGATAATTTAAAAACTACAGCATCTTGAAAACCTTTCAAATCAGATTGAAACGCATGTAGCACTGGAAAGTCAGATGAATGTGTAGTGCTTGAAATAACAACATTATTGTCATGGCTAATTATAATTTCACCTCTAAATTCATCTCCTGAGTTATATCGAAGGATACTATCATTGATTCCATCATTTTTACTCCCTCCAATATATGTTGCTGATTTCAAAATTGAACCTAAATCATTTAATTTGAGAACGTACAAATCCGTTTTATTAAAATAAATATTCAATCTTTGCTCGGGTAGTTTTCCGCCATTAAAAGTATTGTCATATGATTTCGATGGAATTGGGAAGTCGCTTGAACTTGTTGCACCAAAAATATATAAATTATTTTGAGCATCACAAACCATACTGTGAGGAGTTTCGTTTCCTGTTCCTCCAATATAGGTTGAAAAAAGTAAATCTTTTCCTGTTGCGTTGAATTTGGAAATAGTTAAATCAACAGCTGAATGAGTTAAAGAGTAAACAGTGTTTAAACTATCTATATAAACAGAATCACCACCATTAAACTTTAAATTATAAGAACCTGAAACTGTAGGGTAACCAATCCCAAAAGAAACTCCTCCAGCAATTAAATTCCCATCTCTATCAGGTGTAGCTGTAAAACCTCTATTATCTGCTATGGAACCAGAGAAAGAGGAGAATACAATTTCAGGATCAATAACTAGAATGTGATTTTTATTGTACTTTCCAATTTTATAAGTTACAATCGATTGATGGATTTCAAAAGAAATTTCAACATTTGTTTTATGCCCATTAACAGGATTCATACTCCACGCTATTGGTTTACGATTAATGATTTCGCCATATCTATATTGAATATGTAAATCACCTAAATCATCAATAAAACTTTTTTTATCACCATCAATTTTCATTTGAATAATCGAAGGGTCTTTGTGTGGGTTGACTATAAAGGAATATTCAATATGTTTGTTTTTAGCTTCAACTAAAAGTGAAATTTCTGGATATATATTTTGAATCTCTAATTGATGATACCCAAAAATATTTCCTTTCCATTTTGTTGAATCTTTTCCTATGAAATAATTATGGTAATGCTTTGAACTTATAGAATGTTTTTTGTCGTTAAAACTTGCATTTATAAATTTAGTAGTAATTGCATCAATACCTAAAGATTCATTGTTTATTGTTGAAGCATTTCTTTTTTGATTATCATTACTTCCAGGGTGTTCATTTGGGTTCTTTTCAAATAAATTATAAGTAAATCCTTCTTTATCAATATAGAAATCACCAATTGCCAAGGGAGTTTTATATAAAACATTTTGATCCCATTGACCTTCATTAGGGTAAAACCAAATAGATTCATTTTGAGAAAATGAATTAAAGGATAAAATAATTAAAACAAAAATTAATAAACATCTATCTAGCACGATACAAAACAATATATTTTGATGGTAAAGTTATAATAATATAAAATAGAAAAATAAAAAAAACCGCATAGATTAGTATGCGGTTTCAAACTAAATAATTTGGATATACATTAGTTTTTATAAAAGGGTAATTTAACCACTTTCGCTTTAATTCCTTTATCTCTAATAGATACAAAAATTTCTGAATCTAATTTTGAATTTTCAATCGTTACATAACCTAATCCAATACCTAATTTCATGGAAGGTGACATTGTTCCTGAAGTAACAATTCCAATTTCTTTTCCGTCAGCGTCAATAATAGGGTAGTCGTGACGAGGTATACCACGGTCAACCATTTCAAATGCAACTAATTTACGTGTAACTCCTTCTTCTTTTTGTTTTTTCAAGAAGTCAGCATCTGTAAAGTCTTTCGTGAATTTTGTAATCCATCCTAATCCAGCTTCTAACGGAGAAGTTGAGTCATTAATGTCGTTACCATATAGACAGAACCCCATTTCTAAACGTAAGGTGTCACGTGCAGCTAAACCAATTGGTTTAATTCCAAAAGGAGCTCCAGCTTCAAAAACTTTATCCCACAATGCATTTACAGCATCATTTTTTACATAAATTTCAAAACCTCCTGAACCTGTATAACCAGTAGCAGAAATAATAACATGTTCAACACCTGCGAAATCTCCAACTACGAAGTTGTAATAAGGAATAGATGTTAAATCAACAGAAGTTAAAGATTGCATTGCCTCTGCTGCTTTAGGACCTTGGATTGCTAATAAGGAATAATCATCTGAAATGTTTTTCATTTCAACACCCATATCGTTGTGTGAAGAAATCCAATCCCAATCTTTATCAATATTAGAAGCATTTACTACTAATAAGTATTGCTCATCTTTCATTTTGTAAACGATTAAATCATCTACAATCCCGCCTTTTCCATTAGGCAAACAGCTATATTGTGCTTTTCCTATTACTAACGTAGAAGCATCGTTTGAAGTAACTTTTTGAATTAAATCCAAGGCTTTTGGTCCAGTTAATAAAAACTCTCCCATGTGAGAAACATCAAATACACCTACTCCTGTACGTACAGTTTCATGTTCGATATTCACTCCTTCGTATTGTACAGGCATGTTGTAACCTGCAAA
>CANGOA010000167.1 GCA_947455255.1 Flavobacteriia bacterium
ATTCAGATGCAAGACGAAAATTATTAATCAAATGACGTTGTTTGTCGAGCGCAATTTTATCCGCACTTTCTGAAGGCAGTTTCACGTACAACATGTACCATTTACTATTGTAGTAATTTGCTAGTCGCGCGGTTTTTCGAATTACATTTTTAGCCGTTTTTTCATTGCTACTAATACATGCTAAAAAACGATCGTGTTTAATCGGTTTGTTGATTTCGGCTTCCACTTTACGTTCCACTTGTGAGGCAACCTCTTTCAGTGCCATTTCACGCAATTGAAGAATGTGTTCGCTCTTGAAAAAGTTTTTTAACGCGATTTCAATTTTATCCTCTTTGTAAATTTTTCCTTCTTTTAGTCGCGCGATGAGTTCGTCGGCTGTGAGGTCGATGTTTACTACTTCATCCGCTTGAGCAATAACACTGTCTGGTACACGCTCTTGCACTTCAATACCCGTAATTCGTTTGACCTCTTCGTTTAAACTTTCAATGTGTTGGATGTTTACCGCTGATATGACATTGATTCCTACCGCGAGAATGTCCATCACATCTTGCCAGCGTTTTTCATTTTTACTGCCTTCTATATTTGTATGGGCAAGTTCATCGACAATCACAACTTCTGGTCGCAGGTTAATAATTGCTTGTACATCCAGTTCATCGAGTTCTTTTCCCTTGTAAAAAAGCACTCGGCGTGGAATGATTGGAAGTCCATCCAATAAGGCATGTGTTTCTTTTCGGTTATGCGTTTCTACATATCCAATTTTTACGTCAATTCCATTGCGTAATAAGGCGTGCGCCTCTTGCAACATACGGTAAGTTTTACCTACACCGGCACTCATGCCGATGTAGATTTTAAACTTACCTCGTCGTGATTTTTTGATGAGGTCTAAAAAATGTTGTGCTGTTTGGTCTTTGTCCATTTTTTTTGAGCAAAATTAAATTCTAAACAACATCGCTAGTATAATGCGATTTTCAGATTTAACTAAATCAGGTTTCCAATTTGGGTCAAGTGTAGTTGTAGTGTAACCCGTTTGAGAAGTAACGCCTCCATGTCCAGCGAAGTATGGAACATTTGCTCCACGGTGAACTAATTCTAAACGGAAGGTAACACTTTGATTTGGCATCCAGTCGAAGTTAGTAGAAAAATCGTAACCAAAGAATTTATCACCAGGATTTGCGCTAAAAGGAAATGCTCCTTCAGTTTGTGTAGGGTTGTTCATATTTGGAAGTGGACTTGCTTGACCAGTCGGATACAATACTAAATAACGCCCTGGGTTGTTCATTACACCACCACCAAATGTCCAAGCATATTTGTTTTTTCCAAACCATATACGGTTATAAAACATGGCACTTGCGAAATATTGTGCTGGTCCTTGCGTTGCGTCACCGTCACGAAAACCGTTCACGCCACCACCTTTCTCACACCCGATATCTCCAGTCAAAGAGAATGCCATTCTTGTTATTTTGGAAGAATTCGGACGATTGTAATAACGAATTAGTAAACTATTGTCCGAGTGGAAACGTTTTCTAGCAGAAATCATAGCAGCGTCAGAACCGTAATAGTTGTTTGAGATAAATTTAACATTACTGTTTTTAGACATATACGTAAAAGAACCTCCGAGTCCAGGCATGTTGTTATAACGTGCATAACTTTGCCAACCGTTGATCAACCAAAGTTCGATTTTTACTGTTTTTGATGGGTGGATTTGACAGCGCATTCCATTAAAAAACCAAGGAGTATTGTCAGACGTAAAAGAAGCCTGATATTCCCAGTTTTCTTGTTGATAATATGAATTCAAACCAATGTAGGACATGAACATACCTGCATCAAGATTAATTCCGTACATTTTATTGAAATGATAACCTACATACGCTTCACTAATGTAACGATATACATTTGCTAATTGATACTGACCTTTGTATGGACTATAATCGTTTCGTGGGACAACAGTGGAACGTGTACCAAATTGCGTCATGAAACGTGCTCTAGCACCATGATAATTAAAATCTCCACCAAAATGCAGGGCAGAAAGTTGAAACTCATTATTTCTTGCCAAGGCAGTAGAACCAACCACTGTATTGTCAATCGGATTGTTATCTGTAGTTGTATAGTTTACATCTACAAACACACTTGGCGTAAAAAATTTCATGTCTTTGAATACCGAAGAATCTCTACGGTCATTTCCATTTTGCCAAGAAACATCGATTCCTTCAAATGGTTCACCTTTTTGTTTGTTCACAGGAATTGAATCTTGTGCATTCAAGGAAAAGAATGGCATACTTGCAGTCAGAATTGCAAGCACTGATTTACTTACTTTTTTCATTTTTGTTTATTTATTTTTTGCGTGAATATCAAATAGATGATTGATTTTGTGTTTTTTATGCGTATGATCATACTCAAATAACTCACCGTCGTGTCTAAAATAGAGTTCTACGTATGAGATAAAATTGTCGTATTGACCTGCACATTTGGATTTTAAGTCGGTAAGTGTAAGCGGACTTATTTCCGTTGAATTTGCCAAACTAAAAAAGTAACGTGTTTGATAGGTAACTCCTTTGTTATGATTCAATACACGATGTATTTTTTTATAGAGTGTTATGGGTTGATTTGAATTAATAATTTCATATTCTTCCCCTTTAAATAATCTGTATTTTACACCATTGTTTTTCACAAACGCAAACACAGAATCTTTAGCGATTTGATAGCTTGAATCTTGTGTGCTAATTACGAGGTAATTGGAGTTAAATAGTTCGTTTACATGAATTTTGGTGATGTTATTAACGTTAATTTCTAAATTGTATTTGTTCTGAGAATAAGAAACTTCACTTGTATAAACACCGACTATTTTTTGCCCATAGATGGAAAATGTTGAGGCAACCATTCCAACCATTACTATTAATTTTTTCATAATTTATTTAATGCTAAATTCAACTTCAACACATTTATTTTTTCGGTTCCCACCAAATTCCAAAGTGGTTTCTCTGTTTGTTGCTCAATAAGTTTTATCACTTTTTTAGGCGATAACTTTCGTGCTTTCGCGATGCGCGCAACTTGAACCTTAGCAGCTTGAACAGAAATATTTGGATCTAAACCACTTCCACTTGCAGTAACTAAATCTGCTGGAACATCTTGTTTTTTTACCGTTGGGTTATGCACTAAGAATGTGTCGATACGCGCCTCAACTTCTTTTAAATAGTCGGGATTTGTAGGTCCTTTATTACTCCCTGCCGCACCAGCTGCATTATAGTCTACAGCAGATGGTCGGCCGTGGAAATATTCGTCTTTCGTGAATTTTTGACCAATGTTTGCAAAATGCTTTTTGGCAATGATTTCTCCTTTTCCTTTGGAAGAAGTACATTGTGCTATTCCCCAAACGATCAAGGAATAAAGACCGACAAAAACGATCGCACTGATCAAGGTAAGTCGGATGGATTGTATAAGTGTTTTCATAAGATTTTTATTACATAAATAAAGAGACTACTAGATCGATTACTTTGATTCCAATGAAAGGGACGATTACACCACCTAAACCATAAATAAGTAAGTTTCTGCGAAGTAAGGCGCTTGCTCCAATTGGTTTGTAAGACACTCCTTTCAATGCTAAGGGAATCAAGATTGGAATAATGATCGCGTTAAATATTACAGCAGATAATATTGCGGTTTCAGGACTTTTTAATCCCATGATATTCAATGCTTGTAAGGAAGGAATTGCGGTGATAAATAGTGCCGGAATAATAGCAAAATATTTAGCTACATCGTTCGCAATTGAAAAAGTAGTCAAGGTTCCGCGCGTCATTAATAACTGTTTACCAATTTCTACAATTTCAATTAGTTTGGTAGGGTCGTTGTCTAAATCTACCATGTTACCAGCTTCTTTTGCGGCTTGTGTTCCGCTGTTCATCGCTACACCAACATTTGCCTGAGCCAACGCCGGTGCATCATTTGTTCCATCTCCCATCATAGCAACCAAGCGACCTGCTGCTTGTTCTTTTTTGATGTAGTTCATTTTATCTTCTGGCTTTGCTTCCGCGATATAATCGTCTACACCTGCTTTTTCTGCGATGAATTTTGCTGTCAAAGGGTTGTCACCAGTAACCATAACAGTTTTGATTCCCATTTTACGAAGACGTTCAAAGCGTTCTTGAATACCCACTTTGATGATGTCTTGTAATTCCACGACACCAATAACTTTTTCATTCTCACAAGCGACTAAAGGTGTACCTCCATTTTTGGAAATGCGTTGTACGATTTCTGCTGTTTCTTCAGGGAAAATATTTCCTGCATTCTCCACAATTTGTCGGATGGAATCTGCTGCTCCTTTACGGATTCTAGACCCTCCAACGTCTACACCTGAGCAACGCGTTTCAGCGGTGAATTGAATAAATACAGGGTTTTCAATATTGTAGGATAAAGGATTTACACCCGCTAATTCTATAATTGATTTTCCTTCAGGTGTTTCATCGACCATCGAACTTAGTACAATTGAACGAATAAACGCTTTTTCATCAATGCCTAATGTTGGGTAAAAATGGGTCGCTTTACGATTTCCAATGGTGATTGTTCCAGTTTTATCTAATAACAATACATCTATGTCTCCTGCTGTTTCTACAGCCTTCCCACTTTTTGTAATCACATTGGCACGCAATGCTCGGTCCATTCCTGCAATTCCTATCGCGGATAAAAGTCCACCGATGGTAGTCGGAATTAAACAAACAAAAAGGGAAATAAAAGCTGCGATGGTAATAGGTGCGTTTGCATATTGTGCGAGTGGTTTTAAGGTGACAGTCACAATGATAAACACCAAGGTAAATCCTGCTAACAAAATCGTCAAGGCAATTTCGTTCGGTGTTTTTTGTCGCGATGCACCTTCAACTAGCGCAATCATTTTATCCAAGAAACTTTCTCCTGGTTCCGTTGTAACGCGCACTTTGATTTTATCGGATAGTACTTTTGTTCCTCCGGTAACTGAACTTTTATCACCACCAGATTCACGGATAACAGGAGCACTTTCACCCGTAATTGCACTTTCATCAATTGTTGCAAGACCTTCGATAATTTCACCGTCGGTAGGAATTGTATCGCCGGCTTCACAGATGAAAACATCCCCTTTTTTAAGTTGTGAAGAGGAAACCATTTGTCCATTTTCCAACTTTGCAGGCGTATGTTCACGTGTTTTACGCAGGGAGTCTGCTTGTGCTTTCCCTCTCGCTTCAGC
>CANGOA010000168.1 GCA_947455255.1 Flavobacteriia bacterium
ATCAAAAACTTAAATGATATGTTTCTTTACCACATCTTTTAATTCTACGAAATCAATTACCATTCCTAAATTCACGTGTTCGATATCCGCAATTGGCTTACCGAGTAATGTAATACTCAAATGATACGTATGTCCATGAATATTCTTACAAGGTCCATCGTAACCATACAGCGCATGCGCCATATCAAAAGTGAAATCTTTGGTAACTCGAATACTTGGAAGTGTAGACATAATGATGGTGTTAATTTGAGGTAAAGATACATATTTACAAAGTATCAATTTCAAATATCTTCCTACTATTCTGTTCTCATTTATCAATTACAATTTTTAAACGAAAATATTTTCAACTTCGGAATTAAATATATTGAATTTTTCAATTTTGTGAACTTTGTGTTTACTCTTTGATCTTTGTGTTTAAACTCTTAGTAACTTAGTATTTCATTAATAGCTCATGTCAATTAAACATTTTACTCCTTTCAACGCTTCTGTTTTCAACATAGAACTTCCCCAAAAATTCACCTTCCCGTTTTATTACGAACCCCATCCAATCGCCTTACTTGCAGCGAAAGAATTACAGGATTACATCGAGAATCAAAGCGACTTCGAACATAATTTTGGAATTGAATCCGGAAAAGAAGGATTAGTCATTGGTAAAATGTTTGGCGTATTGGTAGTTCAAAAACAAAATGGGGAACTAGGATATCTTTCTGCATTTTCAGGGAAATTAGCCAAAGGGAATCACCACGAACGATTTGTTCCACCCGTATTTGACATACTATTGGAAGATGGATTTTTCAGAACACAAGAGGACATCATCAGTGCGATTAATCGAGAAATCGAACGTTTAGAAAACGCTCCTGAATATTTGAATCAACTGCAAGAAGAACAACAAATTATCTCAACTACACAAAACGAGTTGGTAGAAATAAAAAGTGAAATAAAAACAAATAAGGCACAACGCGACCTACTTCGCAAGAAGTATCAAACACAACTTTCTTTCAATGAAATTGATCAAACTACCTTCGAACAACACTTACAAGAATTAGTGAAGCAGAGTCTCAAAGAAAGTTACTACCTAAAAGACAAAACGCAGCAATCCAAAGTTGCAATCGAACAAACAAAAGCAAAAACGCAGTTATTCAAAGATACAATCGATGTACTAAAAGAAGAACGAAAAGTAAAATCAGCAGCTTGTCAACAAGAGATTTTTGACCATTACTACTTCTTAAACAAGCAAGGAGAACAAAAAAGTTTAGGCACCATATTTCAAGCAACAGAAGCGCAAAAACCACCTGCTGGGGCTGGAGAATGTGCTGCTCCAAAATTGTTGCAATATGCTTTTCTACATGACTTAAAACCAATCGCTTTAGCAGAATTTTGGTGGGGACAATCACCGAGTTCAGAAATTAAAAAACACGGACAGTTTTATCCTGCTTGTCGCGGTAAGTGTGAACCTATTTTGGGTCACATGCTGGAAGGTATCGAAATGGATGAAAATCCAATGCTTACAAATCCTGCCTTAGGGAAAGAATTGCCGATCGTTTTTGAAGATGAGTATTTGGCGATTGTAAACAAACCTGCAGAATTTTTATCGGTTCCTGGGAAAAATATTTCAGACTCGGTTTATGAAAGAGTTAAAAACCTTTATCCTAATGCTACTGGACCACTTATCGTACATCGTTTGGACATGTCCACCTCTGGGCTGATGCTCGTTGCAAAAACCAAAGAAGTTCATCAACACTTACAAAGTCAATTTTTAAAACGTACAGTCAAAAAACGGTATGTTGCCTTATTAGATGGTATCGTGAAAATTCCTTCAGGTGAAATCAACCTTCCATTACGTGTTGACCTCGACGATCGACCAAGACAATTAGTATGTTTCGATTATGGTAAACCGGCATTGACTCACTTCGAAACCATCGATACAAAAAAACGACAAACGAAAGTGTATTTTTATCCAGTGACAGGTCGCACACACCAATTACGTGTTCATGCCGCACACCCACAAGGATTAAACACACCAATTGTCGGGGATGATTTGTACGGAACAAAAGGAGATCGTTTGCATTTACATGCTGAGAGTATTACGTTCCGTCATCCTGTTAGTAAAGAAATTGTAACGTTTCAAGTGGATGCAGAGTTTTAGTATTTCTATGTGAACTAAGTTTTTTGTAACCAAATCTGTCTTTTGACATTATTTAATGTATACCTCCCATTAAATCGTGTCCTATGAAATATACATTCTACTTTTTTTTTATTCTAATTAACAATTTCATTTTTTGTCAAACAAAAATTTCGGGTAATATCGAATTTGAGAAAGACTCGATTTCAAGTCTTAATTTTTTAATTATAAATAAAAATGATTCCTCCGTTTTTAAAACGTTTATAATTAATGATAAACAATTTAATTTTGAAGTAGATAGAAATTTAGATTCGAATTTTTATTTTATGCTACTTTCCGAAGAATACAATGAATTGATAATTCCGATAACTCAAATTCAAAATCACTTTGATTTAGGTGTTTTAAACTTAAAAAAAGCAAAATCAATTGAAGAAGTAACGATTAAAAAACGTAAACGAATTATTGTTCAAGAAGAAGATAAACTGATTGTAAATGTTGAAAATACGATTGTTGGAAATTCTAATACTGTATTGGAATTATTAGGTAAAATCCCAAGTGTACAGGTTCAAAATAATAATATATCAATTGTTGGTATTGGTAATGCTTTGATCTATTTAAATAGTAGAAGGATTAATATTGAAAGACTTCAAAGTATTCCTGTTAGTAGAATTCAAAAAATTGAAGTTATTACAAATCCTTCTGCGATTTATGATGCATCAGGAAATGCAGTAATTAATATTGTAACTAAGGTAAATACTTCTGAAGGTGTTCAATGTCAATTAAATGAAACTTTTACTATTGCAAAACATAATTTGAATTTAACATCGATTAATACAAATTATAAAAAAGGTAAACTTTCTATTTATTCTGATTTTTCTAAATTTTACGGGACAGATTGGGGAAATACAAAAGCTACTAAGAGTATAAATCTTCCATCAGATGTAATTAATTCTAACACTAATATAACCGAACAAAACAAAAACACCAACGTATTGAATTACAGATACGGTATGGAATATCAACTTACTAAAAACAATTTAATTTCATTACAATATGATGGTGATTACAATAAATTAGATCTTAATACATCATCTATATCACGACAAGAAAGATTAAATAATAATATCGATGTTTCTGCTCTAAATACTGGGAGAAATCTAAGTAAAAATAATTCTATTAATTTAAATTTTTCAAGTAGTAGGGATAGTTTAGGTAGTTTATTATTTATTGGAGCACAATACAGTGATTTCAATGCGAATAACAAGGATTTAATTTTTGAAAATATTTCAGGAAAAACATTTCAAAATTCTTCAAATAAAAATAATATTGGAAATAATAATATTTCACTTTTTGTAACACAAGTAGACTATACAAAAGTTTTAAAAAATGCTTTAAAGTTTGAAATGGGTTATAAATACGCAGAAAATGTAAATGCATCTTCTTTTGAATTTAAAACAAAGCAAGAAAATGCTATTCTATGGGAAACTTATCCCCAGTTTTCTAATTCAATTTTATACAAAGAAAAAATAAATGCATTTTATCTTCAAATGAATAAAACGATTGGTCCATTAATGTTTCAATTAGGTAATAGAACCGAACTATCCAAAATAGATTCAAGATCTGTTTTATTAGATAAAAAATATGTTGATACTTTTTACACTAATTTTTTTCCAACGATGAAAATAGGATATAAATTATCTTCCAAATTAAGATTTGTGTTGAGTTTTTCTTCACGTATCATTAGACCAACCTATCAAGATTTTGATCCTTTTATTCTTTATGCAGATACATTGATGGCTCAAACAGGAAATACAAAATTGGTCCCTGAAAAAAAATATAACATTGAATTTAAAACTATGTTTTTAAATTATAGTTGGAAAATTTCTTACGTAAGAGTGTTAAATCCAATTTTAACAATACCTCAAATAAATAATACAAGTAGCATTCTATTTAAGCAAAATAATGGAGGATCTGCTAATATATTTCTAACTTCACTAAACCTACCTTTTGAGTTTAAGAATTTTCAAAGTATTAATACAGTTACTTTTTCCTATGTTAGGATAAATACCTCTCCCTATGTAAGTTCAATAAAATCAAGTCCTAAATTATATTTCTATTCTTATAATTCTTTAAATATTAAAGATAAAATGAATATTGATATGATTTTTGATTATAATTCATCATTTTCAAATGGTTATTTGAGTTTTAAACCTATGTATTCCTTAGGAGTAGGAGTATCTAAACATTTTTTTGATAAGAATTTGAATGTAAACGTGAATATCAATGATTGTTTGAGAACCTACTATGAGGGAGTCGATCAAAACATATCAATTTTTAAATTAACCTCTCATTCAAATTCAAATACTTTTTTTATCAGGTTTAGTTTGAGTTATAAATTCGGTAAGTTGAAAGAATTAACATATTCAAATAAATCAATAGGTGATAATGAAATAGAAAGAATTAAAAAATAATTCTGAATTTTTTGTATAAATTCATACTGGTAATAATAACACTTGTTTATCATGAACCCTCAAATCACCTCCTACATCGCTTCTTGTCCTCAACAAACGCAAGCGCACCTCAATAACCTACGTAACTTTATTCTTCAAGAAGTTCCACAAGCGGAAGAAGTGATTAGTTATAAAATGCCTGCCTATAAATTCCATGGCATGTTGGTGTATTTTGCTGGATATGAAAAACACATTGGTTTCTATCCTACAGGTTCTGGAATTAAACACTTTGAGCAAGAGATTCAATCCTATAAATTTTCCAAAGGAACGATCCAATTTCCGTTAGATCAGGAACTCCCTTATGATTTGATTCGTAGAATCATCCAATTCCGTGTAGAAGAAAACGAACTGAAATTAGAGGCGAAAAAACTTTCGGAAAAATAATTTCGGTTAATCTTTAACTTTTTTGAATTTCAGCATTTCTTTTTCTAACTATAAGGTAGGTAATTAATACACCCAACCCTATTGAAAAAATGAATAATATCCAA
>CANGOA010000169.1 GCA_947455255.1 Flavobacteriia bacterium
AACCATACAAGTATAGAGTGAAAATAGCCCTGGAGAGTGGTATGTGGTTGTGCGACTGCGAGGAGAAGAACGAGAACGGGGTAATATTTTATGAGGTCATCGTCACCGCCCCCGAATCTGTATCGCCCGGCAGAAGGCCGTCTAAACCACTACCCATGAAGTTCAACCGCAGGGAAATGGCTTTCGAGTTTGAAATGTGGCCCGATGAATATGAAGAGGATATCGAAGTGCTCGAAGAACGACTATCCGAAGAGATTGTAGAAAGGCTGCAGTAATAGCTGTTGTTTATGCAATGTCTTGTAGGTCATTGATTTATTGGAAACAGTGTTTACATTTGCCGCGTATTCTATCACTTTTGAAATTTATTTTTAATGCTCCGTTATTGCTCTTCGCTAGGTCTGCTCCTGCTCTTGTCTTTCTCTGTATTGGCACAGCAAGACACTATTAAAAGACCTCTTTGCAGCCTTATGTATTCAGGCTATTTCAGGCTCCACAATGAGTATCCGCCTTTCGCACTGGAAAACTGTATCAGTGGTATCACTCAAATGAAATTTATGGTGGATACCAACGGCGTGGTCAGTGATATCTCTGTGTTGAGCGGTGTAAGCACAGTGCTCGACAATGAGGCAAAGCAGGTGCTGATGGCTTCCAGCGGAAAGTGGGCGCCGGGCACGGTAAATGGTGTGCGCACCAATATGTACACTGTTCATGTATTCAACTACCACATCTACAACGACAATATGCAAGGTATAGCCTACAATAATATAGATGGCACCACCTATACCACATTTGCGAATTGTAATGAAACAGGATGCGACATTTGGGGTAAGACTGCAGATTGCGGGCATAGCGAAAGGTACTACTACAACGAAGGGGTTAAGCTATACGAGAAAGGGTATAACAAAGAAGCGTTGAAGCTATTTGAAAAGGCAACATTGATGAACTATAACGATGTTCACGCTTTGTACAACATTGCCGTCATCTACATCAATCAGGGTGAGGCTGAGTTTGCCTGCCCCTCTTTATACAGGATCAGGAAGATAGGTGGTAAGGATGTCCGCGAAATGATCTCCAAATTTTGTGACACAACAGAGCAATAGACCGAGTTGGCATTTACATCATTTAAAATCTAGGTGGTAGTACTTTCAGTTATTCCTCGTCAGCAGACAACGGTCCTACCGACCTGAACATTCAGCAAAATATCTAAGATCGTATGGTGGTTACTAAAAAGGTTCAACAATGCTATGTTTGTTATTTTTTAATATGAAAAATGTTGTTTAATTTTCATTTTCTGAACATGCGCTTTTTTAACAACCTAACCTATTCGTGCCATGAAAGCATTCTTATCTTTCTTCTTGTTATTCCTCTCTGCGGGTCTGCATGCCCAGCATATCAATACGCTTGCAGGTGACGGTACCACAGGTTTTTCAGGTGATAACAATGCCGCTGCTACTGCTTCAATGAACGGACCATATGGCGTAGCCGTTGATGCGGTAGGTAATGTTTATTTTGCTGACCGAGCCAATAACCGTGTACGAAAAATAAGTATTTCCGGTATCATCACAACCATTGGTGGTAATGGTATTGGCGGATTCAATGGTGATAATATACCTGCCACCGATGCCAGTTTGAATGACCCGAATGGGGTAGCTGTTGATGCGGGTGGTAACGTATATGTTACAGACAGGATCAATAACAGGGTAAGAAAAATAAGCATAGGCGGTACCATAACCACCGTTGCGGGAAATGGCACTACTGTTTTTAACGGAGATAGTATAGCCGCTACAGCAGCATCTATCATATCTCCTCGTGGTGTGGCGGTAGATGCGATAGGTAATATTTATATAGCCGACCAGGGATATAATCGCATAAGAAAAGTAAACCCGTCGGGTATCATATATACCATAGCAGGTACAGGCGTATCGGGATTTAGCGGCGATAATGGACCTGCTACCAATGCCAAACTTGCCGGACCTTATTCAATAGCAATAGACGGCATGGGCAATGTGTTTGTTGCTGATGTGGATAATGAGCGCATACGCAGAATAAGCCCTACGGGTATTATAAAGACAGTGGCCGGAACCGGTACTGCCAGTTATAATGGAGATAATATTCCCGCTACGGCAGCGCATCTTTTCGAGCCCGTTGGCGTGGCTGTAGGTAGTGATGGTGATCTGTTCATTGCTGACGCATGGAACAACAGGATACGCAAAGTAACACCATCGGGAGTGATAACTACGGTTGCAGGTACTGGCATTGCGGGCTTTAGCGGAGATGGGGGAAGCCCATTGCTGGCGCAGTTCAAAAACATCTATGGTATTGCATTGAGCAGTAACGGTGATATCATCGTGTCTGATAATGGTAACAATCGCATCAGGTATATTTATACACCGGTGGGTGTGGGGAGCGTAGCACGTGAAAAGGGCATCAGCATATATCCTAACCCATCAATGGATGGTAGGTTTTTGATCGACCTGTCTGCGTTAAAGAATGAAGAGGTAACAATATGCATAACAGATCTCTTGGGTCGAAAGGTATATACAGCAACTACGAATGCAGGCCAACTGACAGAGATTCACGTGTCAGCTCTTGCCGGCACCTATATACTCACCGTGGTGCAAAATAGTAGTTTGTACACGCAGAGGATCGTTGTAGGTGCCTGATACGAACACCACATCGCTTATCTGTTCATGATAATATTTTTAGGCTATCCAGCCCTGTAGTGCATCGGCCAGTTTGCGGTCATTGCCTAGTCTCGGCACCTTATTTTGGCCACCCAACTTACCTATAGAGCGCATGTAGTCTATAAAGGCATTCTTCTTCATGTTGCGTATCTTCAGAGTCTGTAGGATGTTACCATTGATGAGGTCGTCGTAATAAATATTCTTCTGTCGCAGATTGTCGTTAACGGCCATTGCAAAGCTGTCCATGTCAGCTGGTGCATGTTCAAACTCTACGAACCATTCATGGTATGGTTTGCCTTCAGCCACCTGTATCATAGGGGCAATGGTGAACTCTGTGATATGCACGCCAAACTGGTTGGCTGCCTGCAAGATGGCATACTCTACTTCTTCACCTATAACATGCTCTCCGAAGGCAGAAATAAAATGCTTCACACGACCGGTGACAACCAGCCTGTAAGGGTCTGTACTGATAAAGCGAACGGTATCGCCAATGTTATATGCCCATAGTCCGGCATTGCTGCTCACTATGAGAGCATAGTTCTCGCCTACCTTCACTTCGCCCAGTGATAAGCGAGTAGGATTTTCCTTTCCTATCTCGCCGGCCGGTACAAATTCAAAGAACATGCCAGCATCAGTATTCAGCAAGAGGCCCTCTTTACCCGGTATGTCCTGAAAAGCAAAGAAGCCTTCTGATGCGGGGAACGTCTCTATCATATCTACATGGCCACCAAGACTATCGATCAGCTTCGATTTGTAGGGCTCAAAGTTTACGCCGCCATGCACGATCACCTGTAGGTTGGGGAACAATTCTTTGATCTTTTTTCCATCCTTTCTGTCACTCAGCCAGTCGAAGTACATCTGCATCCATGGCGGTATGCCGCTAATGAGTGTCATGTCTTCGTTCATGGTTTCGGTTACAATTTTATCGAGTTTGGTTTCCCAGTCTTCGATACAATTGGTCTCGAAAGTAGGCATCTGGTTGCTGCGCAGATAACGTGGCACAAAATGATTGACAATGCCGCTGAGTCTGCCGGTGGGTATGCCCCCAACGCGCTCCATTTCAGGAGAGCCGGAAAGAAAGATCATCTTGCCGTCAGCAAAAGAGGTGTTGCCGGTCTCTGCCATGTAGCAGAGCAGAGCGTTGCGTGCTCCGTTAATATGAAAGTGTATGGACTCTTTGCTGATGGGTATATACTTGGCGCCACTTGTGGTGCCGCTGGTCTTGGCAAAATATATGGGCTTGCCTTTCCATAAAATGTTGAGCCCGCCATTTTTTATCTGTTCTATGTAAGGAGTAAAAGCTTCGTAATCGCGAATAGGAATTGCACCCTTGAAGTCGGCATAGGTCTTTATCTGTGCCATGTTATGCTCCTTGCCAAACACTGTGCCTGCAGCGGTTTTCAGCAGATACTGGAGTATGCGGTCCTGATCTGCAACTGCGGTGAGCATACCTTTACGAACACGAGAGTGAACGATAGAGGCATATGGTCTGGCAAGAAAAGATTTAATTTTCATTCCTGTGGTGTATTATGTGTCAAAGTTATTATTAATTTAGTGGTAAGAATACATGAGCACAACAAGGGCTGAAGTATATTGGATAAAGGACTTTGGCAGTGAGAGAAGAAACAGTTATTTGACAGAGTAAATTGGCAGCTAAGCAAAGTTATTTGGACACGATACGATAAAATATACAGAAAAAACAGGGAATTTAACAAATTTTATTGTTTGAAATAAAAATGTGTATTACCTTTGCAAAAATATTTTAGGTTTATCATGTTTGTAATAGTAACTATAGCGGGTCAGCAATTTAAGGTAAAGCAGAATGACGAATTGTTTGTACACCGCCTCGCGGGTAACGCAGGAGACAAGGTTGAGTTTTCTGACGTTTTGATGGCAAGTGCCGGTGGTAATATAACTTTTTCAAAGACTGCGAAAGTAACTGCTGAGATCATCGATCATCTTCAGGGTGACAAGGTGATAGTATTTAAGAAGAAGCGTCGTAAAGGATATATGAAGAAGAATGGCCATCGCCAGGCTTTGACTAAGATCAAAATAAATGAAATTGCTTAATCCCTCAATTTTAATTAACACAATAAAGTAAGTACAAGAAATGGCACATAAAAAAGGTGAAGGTAGTGTAAGGAACGGACGCGATTCACACAGTAAAAGATTAGGAGTTAAAATATTTGGCGGTCAGCCAGCGATCTCTGGTAACATCATCCTTCGTCAGAGGGGTACAGAATATCATCCAGGTCTGAATGTAGGATTAGGTAAAGATTTTACTATATTCGCATTGACCGATGGTATCGTTGAGTTTCGCAAGACCCGCAACAAA
>CANGOA010000170.1 GCA_947455255.1 Flavobacteriia bacterium
TGGCGATTTAACGGGGTAAAATAACTCCTTTCCTAGAAACAGAAAGAGAAATTTTAGAATTTCTCTTCTGTTTTGAAGTTTTTAACCCCATTAAAGCTAAAAGTTGCATTTGTTACTTGAACTTAAGTTGTAATAAAATGATAATTCCTAAAAGAGGTAATTTTGTTTTTTTTATATTGTTAATTTTCATTTCTTTTCATTTTTTGTCCTCCCCCTTAATCCCCCTCCAAAGGGGGAGATGAGTGTTTAGCACCTTGATTTAAATAAAAGAAAAAATCTATAATCGAAACATTAAATTCTTTTTCCTCTTAATTGAAGATGTAAACCATAAATCTTCTCTCCTTGAGGAGGGAGCGAGGGAGGTGATATTTTGTACTATTCTTTATTCAATCAAAATCGGTAACATAAATCTACTTCTTACAGCTTTTCCTTTGTTTTTTCCAGGTGTTTTAAAAGAAGGTAATGATTCAATTACACGAATCGCTTCACGGTTAACTTCAGGACTCAATCCTCTCATTATTTTAACATTTGAAATACTTCCATCTTTTTCCACCACAAATACGACAAATACTTTGCCCTTTACCTTTTCATTAATAACTAGTTGATTGAAATTTTTAGCTATAAATGCAGTAAGTTTTTCAGATCCGCCAGGAAATTCTGCATCTTCTTCAACAAAATCAAAAATTTTATTTTTTGGCGTTATTCGATTGATTGAATCATATATTTCTGGATGATATGCTACCAAACCTTGTAATTCAATTTCATGATCAGGTGTATAATTATTTTTCTTTTCAATTTTGGTTTTACTTTCTTTTTTCACTTCTTTGGTCGCTTTCTCCAATACCGTCACTTCCGTCGCTTTCGTCACTTCCGTCACTCGTCGCTCATCACATCCCGCTAACATCATCCCCGCAATTAACATTACCGCCATTGGAAGTTGGTGTCTTGGATAACGCTTTTTCATTTGATGAAGAGTCACAACAATATCACGTCGCGTAAAATCCAATTGGGAAGGCAAAATCCTTCCACAAGTCCGTTGACCTTGATTTTCTAGTAAATATTCAAGTATTTCTTGACGCGACATCTTGGTGAAATCCATCACGTCTTTCGTACAACTCTCGCAAAAACGAGAAGTCAGACCGATTTTCATTTTTTCCCAATCTTCTGGGCATGGTGATGGAATAGCGTATTTCATAATATTCTAAACGTAAAGTTTAAGTCCATATTGTATCTATCACCAAATCTCCAATTAATACATTTACACATCAACCAATTGCTACATTTACAAATTGATACATTTACACATTAATTAATTGTTACATTATTCAATTTTCAAATCTTCAAATCTTCAAATTTTCAAATTTTATCCTGAGCTTGTCGAAGGGCTTCAAATTAACCTTACCAAATCTCCACAAATTTACCTGTCCCATTACGCATTACGTCTCCTTCTTTTACCTCAAACGCGTCAAAAAATGCTGGGATGTTTTTCAACGGACCATTCACGCGATACATACCTGGACTATGTGGGTCGTTTATTAAGCGGTTTTTCAATTCTTGTTCGGTGTACGTGATCTTAAATACTTGCGCCATTGCAATGAAGAAACGTTGTTCAGGGGTAAAACCAAAACGTTTTTTACCTGACTTAAACTCCTTTGTTTTTGTGTAAGCTTGGTAAGCTAATAAGATTCCTCCAAGATCGGCGATGTTTTCTCCCATGGTTAATTCTGGATTGACACAGTGTTCTGGGAATGGGCAGAAGAGAGCAAAGGTTTCGCCGTAGATTTTTGTTTTGTCTTCGAATTTCTTTTTGTCGCTTTCGGTCCACCAATCGGAAAAACTTCCATCAGCTGCAAATTTCGCTCCGACATCGTCAAATCCGTGGGTAAGTTCGTGACCAATGATCATTCCGATACGTGAAAAGTTGAGTGCGTCTTCTGCGTTTACATCGAAGAATGGTGCTTGCATGATTCCGGCTGGAAAGATGATTTCGTTTTGAGAAGCATCGTAAAAAGCGTTGATCATGTGTGCAGCAACTCCCCAACGCGTTTTGTCTACAGGAAGCGATAAGTCTGCTACACTTTTGTCGAATTCGTATTTTTTACAAGCGTTAAAATTTTCTATATAAGTAGTAGGAGAAAGAGTAATTTTAGAGTAGTCTTCCCACTTGTCAGGAAACCCTAATTTACGGTGTATAGCATTCAGTTTTTTGTATGCTTCCGTCTTTGTTGAGTCCGACATCCATGTAGAAGCCGTGATGCGTTCTTGGTATGCTAGGATGAGTAGGTCAACCATTTGATTGATCTTCACTTTTGCCTCGTTGGAGAAGTTTTTTTCTACGAATAATTGCCCCAAAACCTCCCCAATTGGTAAATTAGTTAGTTCATTTACTGCTTTATCTGTAACTGGTTTATCAATTGATTTACCGGTTAGTACGGTTTGATTGAAATAAAAGTTTAATTTTGCAAAATTATCACCTAACTTACCTGAATAGTAGGATATAAGTCTTGCTTTTAAGTAGCTTTTCCAAGTTTCCAAGGGTAGTTCATTAAAAATAACAGGTAACTTCGAGATAAAATTCGGTTGACTAACGATAAAATAATCAACTTTAGGAAGTCCAATTGTCTGAATATACGTTTCGAAATTGATTTCTTTTAGTTGGTTCATCACTTCGGAATACGACATTTTGTTGTACGTATTATCAGGATTTCTTGTCTCTGATGGCGACATCATTTCTGTTGCTAAACGCATTTCAATTTGGTAGGAGTTGTTCGCATTTGTACTAGCTTCAAGTTCTGAATATCCTGCCAATTTGAAAAGGTCAATCAGGTATTGTTTGTATTTTTCAATGATCTCTTTTTTGTTTTCTTGGGTATAATATAATTTATTTGGTAGTCCAATTCCTCGCTGCCCTAGATAGACACAATTCGAATTGATGTTTTTTAAATCTTGACCAATATCTAGTGCGAAAAGGATTGAAAGACCATTGCGTTTATGAAATTTGGCTAAAAAATCGAGTAGTTGTTCTTTTGAACTTAGTTTGTCAATTGTGTTTAAATCAGAAAGAATCGGAGCAATGCCTAATTTATTACGCGTTTCCATATCAATGAAGGAAGCGTAATAATTTCCGATCAATGCTTCGTTGGCGTTTTTTGGTTGACTTTTAGCACTTTCAAGAATTTCGATCAACTTCTTTTTGTTATTGATGTCTAATTCATTCATACTTCCCCAACGGGATTCCGTTTTAGGTACGGGATTATTTTTGACCCAATTACCATTTGCGTAGTCGAAAAAGTTGGTTTTCGGACTCACAGCACGATTCATGTACGAAGTGTCGATACTCGTTTTTTCTTTTTTCTTTTGTCCATAAGAAAAGGTAATGGAGGTCGTGATTGCAAGACCTAAAAGGAAGTTGTTTTTTGTCATAAAAGATTAATTTAAAAGCATTTCTACATAATCGTAGTCGTATTCTCGGTATTCTCGGATCGACTTGAAATGAAAATCATGGTAGAAATGTTCCAGGTATTTCAATGCGGCAATGCGCACAGGTTGTTGTATGTTTGAATAATGGGTATAAATAAATTGGATGCATTCACTTAGTAATTTACTGCCTAATTTTTGACGTCTATACGTCGGAGTAATTACAATTCTTCCTATGGAAACCTCCTCAAATACGAGGTCGGAAGGAATGATACGTGCAGTTCCAATAATTTCCTTGGTAACAATATCGGTCGCGAGTAAGTGGTGACACTCAGGATCTAATCCATCCACTTCTGGATAGGGACAATCTTGTTCAATCACAAACACGGCAACGCGAAGTTGTAGCATGTTGTGGTATTCCAATGCAGTAAGTTCAGAAAAATGTTTTATTTCCCAGTGTATCTGCATGCAAAATCACGTTTGGATGTTTCCGACGTTGTATGGTTTTTCGGCTTTCTTATTGTTCGCCATTTGAATTCCCATCGAAATTACTTTACGCGTTTCTTCTGGATGAATGATTCCATCAACCCACAAACGCGAAGCAGCATAATAAGGAGAAATTTGTTCGTCGTAACGCGCTTTGATGGTATTGTAAATCTCATCTTCTCGTTCTTTCGTGATTTCTTCTCCTTTTGCTTTTAAGGTAGCAACTTCAATTTGTAACAAGGTTTTAGCCGCTGCAGCTCCACTCATTACAGCGATTTCAGCAGTTGGCCAAGCAACAATCAGACGTGGGTCGTATGCTTTACCACACATCGCATAATTTCCAGCTCCGTAGGAATTTCCAACGATGATTGAGAATTTTGGAACGACAGAATTTGCCATTGCATTCACCATTTTCGCTCCGTCTTTGATGATTCCTGCATGTTCGGATTTGGAACCAACCATAAACCCGGTAACATCCGTCAAAAACACCAATGGAATATTTTTTTGGTTGCAATTCATAATGAAACGTGCTGCTTTGTCCGCAGATTCATTGTAAATCACACCACCAATTTGAATTTCTCCTTTTTTATTTTTGACAATTTCACGTTGATTCGCAACAATACCGACAGCCCAACCATCGACACGTGCATAACCACATAGAATAGTTTTACCATAATCTTCTTTGTATTCCGTGAATTCAGAATCGTCCACCAACCACTCGATCACTTTTTTCATGTCGTAAGGTTTCGAACGTTCCGCAGGAATTAATCCGTGTACTTTCGTTGGTTCGATGGTAGACGGTTTACTTACTTTACGGTCAAAACCAGCAGTCTCGAAATGTCCCACTTTATCCATCAACGTACGAATTGTCGCTAAACAGTCTTCGTCGTTTTCCGTTTTGTAATCGCACACCCCAGAAATTTCGGTGTGTGTAGTCGCTCCGCCTAAGGTTTCATTATCGATTGTTTCTCCAATAGCCGCTTTTACTAGGTAAGAACCAGCCAAGAAAATCGTTCCTGTTTTATTAACGATCAACGATTCATCCGACATAATAGGTAAGTATGCACCACCAGCTACGCAACTTCCCATCACAGCAGCAA
>CANGOA010000171.1 GCA_947455255.1 Flavobacteriia bacterium
AACACAAGTGTAAGTATTGAAATCGTAGATACCAATGTTGGGTCAGGTGGAAATGATTTTGGATTAGATGAATTGTATTTTGGTATTCCAAAAATAAATGAAATCCTTCGTAAAGCTGGGATACATACCGAAAACATGACGGAAGTCCGTTTTCAAATTGAAGGTGGTAATTTGAACGAAATTCAACTAGAAACATACAAACACTACTACCAAGGTGTAGAGTCACGTTTAGGTTGGTCGCTGATTGCAACAAGTGCACTATCCACAGTAAATAGCATCGTTGAAAATCGTCTAAAAATCGATCGTCTTGAATCTCCAAGTCCAATCGAAAACTGGAAGAAATTTGATGGCGATGCATTGATAAATCCATCCAATTACATGTTGCGTTGGTATGATGTTGAAAATCCTGATCAAGGCATACGAAAAGGGGTTGATGATTACCTAACGTTATCAACCGATGAAACACATCGAAATCAACTGGGTACCATTAAAGCGACTGATGATAGCGCAGATAAAGGAGATTTTAATGTAAATCTTATTGATATGCTAAACCTTGTAGGTACTGATTATCATGTAGCGCGTATGCTTGGATTAGGTCATATTGATAGACCTGTAAGTGGTGTAGATTCACCGTATGTGTACGTTATGGAATATATTACGGAAGCACAATTATCGGGTATGGATAGTGCTAAAGGAGCGATTCATTTGTACATGACATTACCAATAACTAAACAGGAAAATAAACCATGTAATCCTGTAAACTTACTAGAAGATCCGATTTATGGAATATTCAAAGATGATGATTCGCATACCTTATCCGAATTAACAGATGAAAATGGATATACACCAACTGGAAAAAGCCGTTTTGTCAATGTAATGTACAATCCTGTACCAGAATTAGATCCGGTAAAACTATTTACAGGTCAAGCGTTTTTTAATCCAAGCACACTTTTTTGTAGCAATGAATATACTTCTCCAATTTTAGTGGGAATGAAATACAAAAAACAAGGAGATGACTGGAACATTCCTGAATTACTACACAATCAAGATGGTTGGTTAGATACAATCGGAAATGCAGAAGTTGCACCTACTCCATTTGAAGCAGATATTCAAAAACCAATCTTCATGCACATGGAAACGCATGAAGGGATACATCACTATGGCGCCTATGGTATCAACTGGTTTTCGAGACCTTCTCAACTTGGTACGACCGCACAAACAGATGACACTCAATTTCCCTTGTTAAATACATTATTAGCTCCTTCGAATTTTCATGCGCAGTTAATTCAACATGAAGACCTAGAACAGTTGATTTTCACTTCGGCAGAAGAACAAGCTATGCTACAAGCGTTAAAAGATGACACGAGTAAAACAGACAAAACACTTGTTCGTTTGACGTTCAACTACCATCAAATGCATGATTTAGCCTACCAACGTTACACTGTTGATGGACAAACCGTGCTTCGCAATTTTGGGGATCAAGTAGAATTTAAATTTCGTACTGAAGCACCAGCAATTATAACGGGTGCGGTGAAGCAAATTGATTATTCTGCTGCGAAAACAACGGTTATTCGAACAAGAAGCTATACGCAATATTCTCAAGATAAAGCAACAGGAAACGTGATTAACCCAAATGACTTTGGTGTCAGTCTTTCGAATTTTATCGGAGGTACGTTGGTCGTAGACGGAGATCAATATTTCATTCTGAACGCTGAACAAGGTGCAACTGGTGAAGGACCTAAATTTACGGTTTCCAAAAACAAAACAGTAGACGGAAAAGAAGTGAAGAATGCAGATGGAATGAACGTAATTCAAACAACTGAATCTTGGAAAGGTCCGCTTGAAAACTACCCAAATCTAACTTCTTTTACCGCTGGGAATGACCAAATAATCATGGCGCTAGAAAATATTGGTGCTGAAAATTCATGGTCAACTGGTTATACGCTAACAAAAAAAGTGACATTGGGTGGTACCGATGATTGGGAAGAAAATGGACACCTAGAGTCGTATACAAACACACAAGATGAAGCACGCGTAGAACGTTACCGTGGATTTACGGATACAGTTAAAATCACAGAATTTACGGAAGCTACGCAACCGGGAGTATATGAAATCATTTTTGACAACCTGGAATTAGCAAATCACCCGCAATTTGAGAACGATCAAGTAAATTGGTTCAATGGAAATCTTCGAGTGGAAGTGCCTAATAGTAATGGAAATGGTCAAGATTGTTTGAAATACATTCTACGTGTTATTAAAACGGAAAACATAGGAGTTACAGGACAAAAATTAAAACTGTACGCCATTGATTCAACTCCTAAGTTAACAGACATCGACCCTAACCATCCTGAGATTGGACAACACATTGCAACAAATGATCATCACATTAAGTTAGATGCAACCGGTGGTGTATATGTGAATTATTACCCAGGATACAAAATATATGTACATGCAGAAGGCGATTTATTTAATCAAAATGTGATTGCACGTAATTTTGTGAATGCTGAGAAAAGAACATTTATTTCGGCACGCACCCTTGACTTACAAAACAATTACACGTCCAACTATTGTACCCCTGCTACCCTACTTGCTATCGAAGTAAAAGAGCCAGGTATACCAGCAATCCCAACTGGTGGAACATACGCAACGTTCCCTGATTTTTATGGTAAATCAACCTATACTTTTAAAATGAAATTTCCAAATGGGGAACCGTATGCAGCTGTTTTTTACCGTGCTAACGAAACAAGTATTTTGGACGCGTTATTTAATCCAGCTACTGTAACTCAAATTGAATTAGACTTAAAAAATGCAAAAGAACAAGTAGGTGGTGACCCATTCTTTGTAGATCGTTGGAAAAATTTGATTGAATTCGATTATACTGCAGAAAATGGAACGTTTAAAAAGTTTGGAAACAGTGAACCTGGAAATGTACCTTATGGTTTCCCAAACCCAAACAAAACTGGCTTGTTCAATGGTGAAGCCATGACAGGTGACGTACTTGCTTTAGTAAAAGCTGCTGTATACGAAGCATTTTTACCTTTGACAGAACAACCAATTTTATATCAGTACATCAACCGAACCTCTCCTGTCAACAAAAAACAAAACTTACGAAAATTAACAGGCGAATATTTAGACCCTTCAGATGCTACTTTCGATATGGCTCCAATGGTGATAAAAACGGGGGGAGAACTATCCGAACTACAGTTCACGGATTACACCTTAGATGGTGCTGCGAATAATAGTTATTTCTACTGTGGTAGAGAGATTGGAAACTTGATGAAACTTGGTGAATATGGACCAATCGTAGGTCCAATATTCTTGGTGAATGCTGCTCCTGCTGAGGAACCTAAGATCATGAAAACATTAGTACAACTTCAAGATGTTATTCAAGAAACCCCATCAGCAGTTAAGTTCCAATTAGCAAACTACGACGAAGTTCAACAAATAGAAAAAATAAGAATCTATCGTACGAACAAACAAGTAGATGCAATGTCAGTACGAACCATGGAAATGGTGAAAGAAGTAACACTGACTGAAGAAGACTTCGCTGCTGATAACTTACAAATTGTGGACGATTTTACAGGTGAACTTGTACCTTATGGAGATTCTCTGTTTTACCGTATCGTTGCTTTACGAGGCATTACATACGATAAAAATGGCGTTGTCACAAAAGAATTCGCACCATCAAAACCTTCAAAACTGATACTTACTGGAGTCGTTGATGTTGTAAATCCGATTGCTCCAGATTTCACGATTGCTTACACAGGCACGATCAATGAAAACACAAGTGAAATTACCAATGTGAAATTAACATGGGAAGCTATCACATACAATGCTACGTATTATGTGTACAAAATGAATAGTTCTGGAAACTGGGTGAAAATTCATGAATTTAAATCCAATGACCTTAACATCGAAGTTCCCTTGAGTGAAACAAGTTTAGCATCTGGAACATTGGCTAAAAAGGATGAGGAGGATAATACCATCTACCATCGCTTTAAAGTGGATGTACTAAACTCTTCTGGACTATTGAATTTAGAAGAAAATACACAGGTGATTTAATGAATTCTGAAAATATTTTAAACGTATGCAAGCACCAGCTAATATAGAAGCAACTATTACATCCATCACCACATTGCCCATTGCATCTGCTATGGTAAAAATGGTGAATACGATGATTTCGCTACCACATGATGGCGGAACAGGTGCTTCAAAGGGATACGAAGGAAGTCCAACTTTGGCATTCACAAAACCTAATGATTCTGAAAAGGTCTACTATTTCTTTGCAAATGCAAATGGTACGCTTCATAGTCATGTGTTATCGATGGCTACCCTCTCCTCTTTCGGAACTTATGAAAATCCTAATTTGTTACCCGATCAACAAGGTAATTACATAGTAACTGCCATTAAACATGAAAACAGACAGGATTATTGGGTCGTCATGAAACATTATTTCACCAATGAGTTTAAAGCTTATTTGGTGACAAATGAAGGGGTTTCAAACGCGCCAATAGTAAGTAAAATTGGTAAATCAACAACTCCTTATGCGAATCCAAAAGTAATTTTTAATAGCTCTGCAATTGGAGGACGTTTAGCGTTTAAATTAGATGCTGTAGATCGCTACGAGGTATATCAAATGGATTTACAAACAGGAATCATTCATGATGTTAAAAGTTTTTCAAACCTGCATGGAAATGCACTTACGTTCTCAAATGATGGAAGTAAATTATACCTTGCAAAAGCGTATTCCGAGTCTGAAGATCAAATTTTAGAATTAGCTTTTAATGCTGGAGGTGTTTCGGAGATGATGGAACATAGTCATGTATTTGCAACTGTTCCACATAAGCCTATTGCACGAATGAAATTTTCAGAGGTTGGGAAATTATATATTTCTACAACGGATATCAATTATTTTGGTGTTGTTGAAAATGGAACGTTTACTCAAAATGGACATCCGAAAACAGTG
>CANGOA010000172.1 GCA_947455255.1 Flavobacteriia bacterium
CTCAGACTGACTCGTTTTGAAATTTTCTTGCTCTTCGAACTAATCAGTTTGAAAAAAGAAACGACCTTCAATTAATCAAAATTGAAAAAGCCTTCTGTTCTTCCATTTCTTAATTGATCAACCATTTTCTCAAATTGGTATTTATTTTCCGTTTTTAAAAACACAAAACAGAATTTAATTACTGAAATCAAATCGTCTTCTATTTGAATCATTAATCCCGTTTTTGAACGTTCAGAATTGTCTTTTAATAATCGGGGGAAATAACCATTATTAATAAGCAAAACAGTATTTCCAATTTTGCAATGCAAACATTGATCGAATTTAACATGTTCTATTTTCGTATCTCTCAAAATAGGACCAAACCAATTTATAAACCCTCTAATTTTTCGTTCTTTGGTGTCTAATTTTTTATCTTGAACTTCAAAATTTCCATTTTTTGCTAAACAAGATTTTACCAATTCAACATCTTGTGTTAGTATCGCATGTACAAATTTTTGAAGTGTTGGATGGTGTTCAATGTTTTGAGAGTTGCAGAGGGTTTTCATAAAATTTATGATCTAAATTATTGTTTTTGAATAGTTCGACTTCTAAAATAGAAAAACATCATCAGAAATACGATAACTAAAAACATTGCTCCAATTAAATAAAATACAAAAAATTCTACCTTAACTGAGCTATCAACCAATATCTTTTTGCTCTTTTTCTTTGAATTAATTCTTGTTTTTATCGATAAATCATCTAAGATCTTATTTGATATAGAAATTGTTAAACTATCTGCTCCATATTTTTTTAACTCCTGAAAAGTAACATTATCTGTGTATGCCCACAAAGCGTGTTGAGCTGCCATATTCTGAATCAAATTCTTTTCAAAATATCTTGCTAGACTCACTGTGTTTTTATTTGCTAAACCTCCTACTCGATATGTCGTTTCAATATAGGGTGCATTGTCGTGAATTTGACCACACATAGCATAAAATCTTGTAGCATATATTTGGCTCGGATACAAAGGTAATTCAACCGTTTTGGTAATGATCATTGTTTGAAAAGTAGAATCAAATGGTATTAACTCCATTCCACATTCTATTTTGACGGAAATCATAGAATCAGTATTACTCTTTAATACAATAGCCATACATTTTCCAAAATGAACACCGTCTAAATCGACAATTTCTTGATAGATTTGAGAATCATAAGCACCAGTTATTTTTAATTCTATTAGTCCTTTTTTTATAGCTTCTTTTATTGGAAGAACGATTGGTCTTTCATCTTGACTATATGAATAAAAGATAAATGAAACTGAAAATATCGTAAGGAATATTTTTAATCTAATATTTATTTTACTTTTCATTTCTTTTTTTAATTAATGAAATCAATAATCCTATCCCAACAATTACATCAACAATATTCCACAATTCTCTACCCAATGAAATTTTCAGAAATGGTTGAAATAAAATGGCTAATACAATGTAAATGATTGCCGTAGTTTTTTCTTGTTTTTTATTTGCGTCGTAAGCAAAATAGGCAAATGTAATGCAACTTGCAAAACGTACAAATTGGAAGTAGCCGTAGGGCATATCTGCTAAGCAGAGGAAAAGGAGGAGGGAGAGGAAGATTTTGATTATGTTATTCATTTTAAAAATATTTATTATACCAAATTTATGCAATTTTAAAATCGGCAGCTAAAGAACGGATTACCTTTTTATTTTCAAAATCCAATTCTTGGTCGTTCATTATTGTTGTTATTTTCACCTTCCATTTTAGCTTTAATAGCTAAATAGCTGTTTAGTTCATTTAATGAAATCGATGGTTTGTTGTTTCGAATTGTTTCCAAAACAATTGATTTTGTAATCCTTAAATTATCTTTCAATGCTTTTCTTGAAGCCTCGTCACATAAAAATTTAATATCGCTTGAAACATAGTTTTCTGTTGCTTTTGCTAACTCTACATAATTCAAACCTATCTCTGTAGGACGTTTTTTTAAGTATAATTCAAACATCAATTTTCGAGCATCAAAGTCTGGTGGCGGCAAGTAAATGTGCTTATCTAATCTACCTGCTCTTAATATTGCTGGATCAATTGAATTTGGTCTATTGGTTGCTCCAACAATAAATACACCATCATCACCACAATTATTCATTTGCGCTAAAAACTCATTTACAGCACTTGTATTCATATGATTTACGGACGAATTATCTCGATTAGGAACAAGTGCATCTAATTCATCAATAAAAATGATACTTGGTGCATTTTTTCTTGCTTCATCAAATAAGTTTTTAATATTTTCTTGTGAAGCGTTAACAAATTTACTCTGAATATCTGATGGTTTTATTTGATAAAAATTAAACCCAATCTCTTCAGCCATTTTCTCCGCAAAAAAAGTCTTTCCGCAACCTGGAGGTCCATATAAGAGCATTCCATTTGGAATTGTTAAACCATATTCTGCATAGCGCTCTTTTTGATTCAAGGCATCAATAACGTCTAATTGAATTGTATTTTTCAAATCTTGCATTCCTGCAATTGCTGAAAATCCTTTGCCTTTTTTGTTTTCTTTTGGTTCAATTTTGTTGACTTTTTCTTCAGATATAGAAAGTTCAACTTCTAATTCTCCATTCAAGGCTTGTATAAATTCTTTAACTGATTTAAAACGATTTTCTGCTTTTGGTTGTAATGCTTTTTGAATAATGTTTTGTGTTTGCTGATCTATCTTATCTGAAAACTTTAAAGGTTTTTTTCTTTCGTCTAAAATCACCTCTTCTAATTCTATTTTATCAGATTTGTATTTTGAAATTTCAATAAAATAGGGTGGCAACCCTGAAAGTAAATGGTAATACAATGCGCCAACTGAATAAATATCGCTTTGAAATGAAAAGACTTTATTTAACGTTTCATTTGCAGTATAAAATAGATTTAAACCCTCTTTCAAAAAATCTTTATTGGATTGATTTAAAAAACGAGCATATCCAAAATCTATTATTTTAGGAACTGCAATCTTGGCTGATAAATCGATCATGACATTTTGGTTGGTAATATCGTTATGAATGATTTGTTTGTTATGCAGATAATTTAATCCATTTAATACACTTAAAATGATATTTTTTGCTTCATACAAATTTAACGTGTTATCACGCTTCATTTTATCTGCAATAGTTTCTCCACTTACAAAATCTATCACAACATATGCAAACTTTTGATTTTCTATTAATATATTTCCACTATCTGTATACTTTATTAAATTAGAATGTTTGATTTGTTTCAGTATTTCAATTTCCAAAATTTCACCGTTTTCTGTAAACTGTGTTCGATGTAATTTTGAAAAATCAAAAAGTTTTAAAATTTTGGTTTCTTTCAATTCATTTTGAACACGATAGGTTTCGGCATAGCTTCCTTTTTTAAGAAAGAAGCTAACCGAATACTTATTGTCAATGATTTGACCTTTTGTTAATATAGATTTTGTGTTACTCATAAGACTTTAATTCTTTGAACAAATCATTAATTTCATTTTGTTTTAATTCTGTTTGCATGCTTTCATAAATAGTTTTGAATTTTTCTGAATTGATTTTTGAATCTGTTCCCAAATCAAAAAGTAAATCTTCGACTTGTTTAAGAGAATAGTTTTCTTTTTTTTCTATTGAGTAAATTTCAACTAATTCGTCAATAGTTTTGATTGTTTTTCTGAGGTTAGTCAAAACTTCTTGCTTTCCATCCACATCATTTTTGCTGTTTTCAAACTTTCTTTCTAATTCTGCAATTTGAGTTTCTGCTTTTTGAATTTTATCATTATCAATACCTTCCGTTTTTAGTTCTTCTATACTTCTTTTTGCTTTGCGAATTTCATTAGAAAGCCATTTGGTTTCGATTGATTGAACTGTTCTTTCAACAATTGCATCATAAGAAAAATCTAAATATGGAAAATATGCTGTTACAGTAATTTTCTCTGACCTGTCAATATTAACGGTTAAATCTACATCACTATTTTCAGGTAATAACGCAGGTAATTCAGCACCGCTTATGATAATATCAGTTACATGATTGTTATAAATAGCTCTAGTTCCGTCAGCTTCGTGTTCACCTTCATAAATTGGAATTTTAATAAAATCAGAATCCATTCCTGGGCGAAGTGGTTTATCTGTTTTTATGCCATTATAACTACCAACAGCTGGTATTGATTTATTTTTTTCAAGACCTGAAATGGTTCTGAAAACAATTTTACCTGTTCTTTTATCTTGAAATTCCATACCGATATTGTATGAAAGTGTGGCACTTTTAGATATTTTACCTTGTTCTATTTGGAACGCAGATGGTTCACAGTCTAATTTATTTCCGTTTTCATCATATAAACATACTTCAAAAATACATTTTTTCTTTTCAATCAACGCAACTTCAATTACCTCACCAACTTGATTGATTTCTACTTGATCGCTTGACCAAGCTTTGTCATTCCTTGAAATTTCAGCATAAACTTTTTGGGGTATCGTTCCTTTCGTTTTATCTACCAAGATTTTTAAAGTAACAAATTCCTCTAATTCTAATGTTGAATCTTCGTAACCAATTTCGATTTGAATTTTCGAATTATCTCTTATTTGATCTTTTACTTCTTCCAAAATATCAATTGTTGAAGCATACAAAGCTGAGCCTTTAACGATCGCATTTTCAGTGTCTATTATTGTATCTGGCATACAAATTTGACTTTCTAACATTTCTCGTAATATCTGCGAAAATGTTTCTTTACCAACCAAAACAAGTTTATTAAGTGTAGATGGCTTTAAATTATTACGGTTTAAAAGTTTTTTAGAAATATCAACCGCTTTTTGGAACATTGGTGTTAATACTTTTTCTAAATCTGCTTTTTTTAGCGTTATATCAAGCTCAATTTCTACTCCATTGTCATCTTCTCCAGCATC
>CANGOA010000173.1 GCA_947455255.1 Flavobacteriia bacterium
CTTAACATTCTACGTATTACTAGCTTTAATTGCTGGTATCGCCTTGGGACATTACAATCCTGAGTTAGGTGTAAAAATGAAAGTGGTTGGAGAAGCTTTTGTCACCATCATTAAAATCTTTGTCGTTCCTATTATTTTCTTGACGGTTGTGTTGGGCATTAGTTCCATTGGAAACCTAAAGAAAGTCGGGAAAATCGGGTTAAAATCCTTGATTTATTTTGAGATTGTCACCACACTCGCGTTGACCATCGGTATTGTTTTGGCGTATGTCCTCAAACCGGGGCACATCGACATTTCCTTATTGGCCGAAAACGACATTACAAAATATACAAAGAAACCGGAATTCTCCATCGGGAAATTCATCCTAAATAACCTGAGCATCATAATTTTGTGCTTAGCGATTGCTTATGGAATTATTTTAACCTATTCTCCCAAACGCGAAGTCATAGTCGAAAAATTGGACAAAGCCTCCAAATTTGTCTTCAAGATTTTGAAAATGGTAATGTATTTAGCGCCACTAGGTGCTTTTGGAGGAATTGCTGGCGCTGTAGGGAAATATGGTATTCACACCTTGTTACCACTTGGAAAACTTGTTGGTAGTGTTTATCTATCCATGTTTTTGTTTGTGTTCTTGGTTCTTGGATTCATCATGTGGATCTACAAATTGAACCTTTGGAAATTCTTAAAATACATTAGCGAAGAAATCGGAATCGTTTTTGGTACATCCTCCTCTGAAACTGCCCTACCTAACTTGATGGAGAAATTGGAGAAATTAGGTTGTAAAGCTTCTGTAGTTCGTTTGGTTGTCCCAACAGGCTATTCGTTCAACCTAGATGGAACTGCCATTTACTTATCGATGTCTGTCATTTTCATAGCTCAATTATTCAATGTTCACCTTTCTTTCGGTGAAATTTTATTCATCATCGGATTATTGATGATTACCTCCAAAGGTGCTGCAGGTGTCACCGGAAGTGGATTCGTGGTATTAGCCTCTACCCTTGCATCTTTACACAACAAAATTCCTGTGGAAGGTTTGGCTTTCTTATTGGGAGTTGATAAATTCTTGAGTGAATCTCGTGCAATTACAAACATCATTGGAAACGGTGTCGCTACCTTGGTGATTGCAAAAAGTGAAAAAGAATTTGATCGTGAGATGTATTTAAAGGAGATTGATTCAATTTAATCAATGTAGCAATTGGTTAATGTGAAAATGGAACAATTGGTTGCCCTTCGACAGGCTCAGGCTAAAATTTGAAAATGGTGTAGGGATAGAATTTCAGTATAGCGAGAAAATTAAAATCCTCTGTGCTGGATTTGTAATTAAGTACTTACCCCCCACAACAAACTTCCAGTATTACGGTATTTATTGAATAGTTCAAACAATTTATGGAATACTAAAAAACATTGATTATCTTTTCAATCTTACCTGATTTATAACGTGTAATAATGACCTGATTTATTGTGTTTGAGCTAATTTCTCTACCCATTAAATCAAAATATCCGATAATTTCATCATCTACAATAATATTAATTGATTCAACACCTATTGTTGGAGTATATCCTTTAACATATAATTTATTAGATAAAAGTAAATTTGAATTTAGACTTTTTAAAGCTGTACCTGAACAATTTAAATTTGAAGTTCCTACTAAATAAGAGCTATTAGGTTTTGGATTTGAGATTGTATATTGAGTAATATTTGGAGGTAATGTATTAATTACGATTAAAGTATCGTGTAATTCATCTAGTATTTTATATTCGAAAATAATAATATTGTTGATGGTTGCTGAAGTAGTAGGCATTGTCCAATCCATCTCTATATTTCCATCAACTGAAGCTAAATTTCTCACTCGCAATGTTGTAACATTCCCACCAGACAAATGATTTTGAGATGAATCTACGGCTTCAATTGTGTAGCTTTGTACAAAACTAGCGGCATCTAAATTAGTTGAATCCAAATAAAACATAGTTCCTGGCATATAAGACAAAGTATCAATATTTATTCCATTTCTTTTAATTATGTAGTGTGATATCATATTATCTGATATACTTTCCCAATACACAATTGGTTTATTTTTATTTGGTGAAATAGAAGCGTAACAGGGGGTAAATTGATCTGATTTTAGAAATTGTGTAAATGATATAGGAATGTTTATGCTAAATGAATTATATCCATTAGGGTTGTACATAATATTACTATCTGGTTCTTTATAATTAAAAATTAAATATTCAATATATTTAGCATCAGCTTGATTTATATTAAAAGATAGAGTCATAACCGTATCATATGCATTATTTTCATTTGGAATTATTGAGTCATAATTCCCTATATTAAGTTGATGATAACTACTTGTTACTATAGTTGTATTAGGTAAATAAGTGTATAGTAAACTATCCATTTTACAACCTGGTGTATTAATAACATGGAGTTTCCCTGTTAATTTGGAAGGTTTATGTTCAATTTTGAAATTGTCTATTGTAGGTCTTATTATTGGAAATTCAAGATCTGGTAATTGAATATTCAAATCTGTATTTCCTGCTAATTTTGGTTTTATTGTTTTAAATCCAACTATTGCACCGGTTCCAGAAGTTTTTATTAGAGCTGCGTCACATTTAAAGTGAAGTGTCATTATAGTATCATTAATACCATGTCTATTAGGTATTATTGAATCTAATGTCCCATACGATATATAAGGATCATTACCATATCCAGTGCTAAATTTCACAACATATTGGTTACCGAATGTATAAAATGTATAAAGCAAACTATCCATTTTAAAAGACGAAGTATTAACAATATGAAGTTTACCCGTTAATTTGGAAGGTATATGTTCTAATTTGAAATTTTCTACTGTTTGTGAGTATATAGAATTTGTTAAACAAATTAAAATAAATATTATAAAAAATTTCATAATGGTTTTTAAAGATAATAGTAAACTTATAAAAATAAATAATTATTATCAATTAAACACTATTTCACTTTCTATTGAAAGCGTAACTCAACTGTCTTGGATATATAATCAATTAATAGCTCTTCCTCCCCACAGCAAACTACCATCTGCTCTGCTGGATTTGTAATCCAGCACCTATTATTCTTTATTACTTATTTCGTTCTAGGCCAATTTTCAGGATTAGAAGGAGAATATTGTAATCCCTAAATATAAATGAGTTTTAGTTCTTCAACTACTTATCGAAAGTATCATTAAAATTATCCCAATTATTAAAATCTTCCTGTTGTGAATTACGAAGTCTTTCTCGAATTAGATTTTCTAAATTTCTGAAATAGTCAATTTTCCTCGTAATAAGGTTCAAACTTTAAATATTTAAGGGTACACAACAAACATCAATCACCATAGGGACGCAATGAATTGCATCTCTATGGAATACAATCTCACCTCCCCCACAACAAACTTCCATCCCCGTAACTCAAAAAACGGAAGTCATTTTCCAAGGCATAATCATACACTTTTTTCCAATCTTCGCCAATCAAGGCTGAAATCAATAACAATAAAGTGCTTTCTGGTTGGTGGAAATTGGTGATGAGTCCATGGATGATACGAAAGGTGTATCCTGGTGCAATGATAATTTGTGTTTTGGATAAAATAGAAGTCAATTTGTTACGCTCTAACCAAATTAACAAGGCTTCTAAAGCTTCTTTGGAGGAACATAGCTCTGTCGTTTCATACGGCTCCCATTGCCCTACAACCAAATGATGTTGGGTGATTTCTGCTTGAAAAAAGACTTTTCTTCCTAACCAATACAAACTTTCGATGGTACGTGTAGAGGTCGTTCCCACCGTTACGATTTTTTTCGTGTCGAGTGCATCTAACAACTTTTGGATGGTTTCTATCGAAACATCTAAGTATTCACCATGCATTTCGTGCTCTCCAATCGATTCACTTTTCACAGGTTTGAATGTTCCTGCTCCTACGTGTAGTGTGACTTGCGTCGTATCTATTCCTTTTTGAGCGAGTTCTTTCACAATATTTTCGGTGAAATGAAGTCCAGCAGTTGGTGCTGCTACGGAACCTAATTCTTTCGCAAAAACAGTTTGGTAACGTTCTAAGTCGCTCGCTTCGGTTTCGCGTTTCAGATATGGTGGCAATGGAATACTTCCAAAGGCATGTAATACCTCTGCAAAAACAACTTCTATGGGTGTCCACGACAAGGTCACATGGTAATAATCCGCAACGCGTTCTTTCTCAGAAACGGTCACTTCGATGGTTTGTCCGTTCCAAGTCACTTCGCGCTTCAACGGTCCGTGCTTCCAACGTTTCGCATTACCTACATAACATTTAATAGCAATCGTTCCGGTACATCCCATCGCCATCGCAGAGTCAATCGCTTCGGAAACAGCTTCCAAATAAAACAATTCAATCACCGCACCAGTGAAGGTGTGAAACAACATACGCGCTTCGACTACCTTCGTATTATTAAAGATTAATAAGGAATCATTCGGTAAAAACGAAGGAAGATTGCGATAGATACTTTCTTCGATATTTCCTGCTTTGTAGATGAGTAACTTGGATAAATCGCGTTGCTCTAAAGGATATTTTGCGATACGCTCGTCGAGAAGGTTGTAGTTGTAAGCGGCGATTTGTATGTTTTTCGGGGAATTAACCATAATTAAAGTGACGAGTTAAGAGTGACGAGTGACGGTATAAATCAATCGAAATGTAAAAATAAGAAGGAATTTATGAATTATGAGTTATGGGTTATAAATTGGTGGTGAAATTAAATATTAAATTTTATTCCATTTTCAATAAAATAATCCCTTCAAATTTCTCTAACTCGATAAAATCTTGACATGTATTTTCGTCGTGGGGATGTGTTGTGTACAAAATCTTCCAACTCTCATCGCTCGGAATGGAAATCGTA
>CANGOA010000174.1 GCA_947455255.1 Flavobacteriia bacterium
GCTCTTAATAAATCTGCATTGTTATGAATCGCTGCAATCGTATTTACAAAGAATGTTAAGAATTGTAAGTTCGATTTAGGATTTTTTCCAGGAGCTAATAAGTTAACACCAGTATTTGTAGATAATGACCAGTTATTGTGTTTTCCAGAGCCATTTACACCAGAAAATGGTTTTTCGTGCAATAAAATATGGAAATCATGGTTGATTGCAATTTTCTCTAACAAATCCATCAACAATAAGTTGTGATCGTTCGCTAAATTACATTCTTCAAAAATTGGAGCACACTCGTATTGGTTAGGAGCAACCTCATTGTGACGTGTAGTTACCGGAATCCCTAAACGAACTGCTTCTTGTTCGAAGTCACGCATAAACGCTTCTACTCTTTCTGGAATAGAACCGAAGTAGTGATCTTCTAATTGTTGACCTTTTGCAGAAGCGTGACCAAACAACGCTCTACCAGTCATCATAATATCTGGACGCGCATTATAGAATGCTTTATCAATTAGGAAATATTCTTGTTCCCAACCTAAGGTAGCATTTACTTTAACAACGTTTTTATCAAAATATTGACACACTTCTACCGCTGCAGTATCTACTGCGTGAAGTGCTTTAATTAATGGCATTTTAAAATCTAATGATTCTCCAGTGTAAGAAATAAAGATTGTTGGTACACATAACGTTTTACCAATTACAAACGCTGGAGAAGATGGATCCCAAGCAGTATAACCACGCGCTTCAAATGTATTACGAATTCCACCATTAGGGAAAGAAGAAGCATCAGGCTCTTGTTGCACTAATAAATCACCATCAAATTTTTCAATCGCTCTACCAGGACCAACAGGCTTAAAGAATGCATCGTGTTTTTCAGCAGTTGAACCAGTCAACGGTTGAAACCAGTGTGTATAATGAGTAGCCCCTTTCGTTAACGCCCAATCTTTCATTGCAGAAGCAACTTGATCCGCCATTTTACGATCTAAACGTACACCATTACCACTATTGATCGCATCAACCATGCTTTTATAAGCATCTCCAGGTAAAAATTCACGCATTACATCTAAATGGAATACATTTTCACCAAATAAAGAGGAAATTTTTCCATTGTAATCAGAGTGTTTTGCCTTACGATTCAAAACATCTTGATACGCTTGTTGTCTAATTGTAGCCATAAAATTAAATTTTTCGCTACAAAGGTATTTTTTTTAGGGGGTAAATCCAAAAAAAGTATATTTATTTTTCAAACACCCCCTGTTAATTTAATGTTAAATGAAAAAAAATACAAATTTAAAATTCATAAGTCATAATTCATAATCAACTTCGAATCTTATCCAATAAATCACTCAAAGTTTCTGATTCAACTTCCGTAAGATTATTAACAAAAACCAATTCCGTATCAAAATCCACATCAATAACCTCCAACAAATCCAAGCCTTTTTTGGTGATTTTTACTTCAATAATACGTTTGTCTTTGACGTTACGAATTCGTTCGATTAAATTTTTATCGCATAATTTATCCATCAAACGTGTGGTATTTGGCGATTTTTCAATCATACGTTCTTTTACCGTATTGACATTTAATTTTGTCTTTGCACCACGCAAGATTCTCAAAATATTGAATTGAGGCATTGTCAAGTCATGTCTCGACATATACTTGTTTTGCATAGCAGCCATCCAGTTATTGGTATGACGAATATTAATAAGTGCTTTTATATTGGAAGAGGCAAATTTGATATTTAGTTCTTTTCCGATTTCCATACGCTGAGTCAATTAATTTCTGATCAGTACATTTTTAATTTCTGATACTTCTTTTTGCAAATCTACCAAAGATTTACGTAATTGGTTATCATCAAATCTCAAGTCAGGTAAATCAGAAGCGATATAGTTGACAAATTTCCAAACTTCGATTACCTTATTTACATGAATAAAATAAGGCTTATAAAATGGATTCGTTGAACAAAGTTGTAAAGACTGATTATCATTAATATGATTGTATACAATCTTAAAAACAACACCATCATCCTTAGTCACGACAATACAAGGTGTACCATTCTTAATGGTTGTCCAATTTTGTATGAATTCCGCGACAACATGTGAACCTTCACTCACAGGCGGCATACTATCTCCTTGTATTGGAAAAGAACGGTATTTTTTCTCTTTAGATAAAAAGGGTAAATTGAATGTTGGTAAAGCTCTTAAATAATCAGCATCTGCATACCCCGATGTATATCCTGCACTCGCTTTAACCGGAATCATCTCTATCAATTCATTATCCTCAGAATCAACCACAGTCGTCAACACCCTTAAATTTGAACCTTTAATATCTTTGGTAATTCCTTTATCAATCTCTTCCCACTCACGCTCCGTTAACTTACTAAAATCTTTACGTAATAAAACGTCCAAACTTATCATGAAATAATCACACAATAATATTAAGGTATCTACACTCGGTTCTGCAACACCATTTTCATAACCGCTATAACTTGAACGTGTTAATCCAAGCTCACTAGAAACTTCTTCCTGTGATTTCCCCTTTCGTTTGCGAAGCATTTTAATATTATGTCCGATCATTTGATTATTATTTAAACATGAATGACGTAAATTTAATCATAATATTCTTTCATCGAAAAAAAACCAAAAAAAATCAGAAAAAAATTCCGTAAATTTACATCACAAATTTATAATAATGGCTAAAGCACTGAATACCATAGAAGAAGCAATTGAAGACATTAAGGCAGGAAAAGTAATCATTGTTGTTGATGATGAGGACCGCGAAAACGAAGGTGATTTTCTAACTGCTGCACGTAATGCGACTCCTGAATTAATCAATTTTATGGCGACTCATGGTCGTGGATTAATTTGTGCGCCATTAATGGAAGATCATTGTGATGCTTTAGGTTTAGATTTGATGGTTCAAACGAACTCTGCAGCTTACGAAACTCCATTTACAGTTTCAGTAGACTTAAATGGTCATGGATGTACAACCGGAATTTCAGCGCAAGATCGTTCAAAAACAATTTTAGCATTAATCGATCCAAACTTAGATCCAAACGATTTAGGTAAACCGGGACATATTTTTCCGTTACGTGCCAAAAAAGAAGGCGTTTTACGTCGCGCTGGACATACGGAAGCAGCTATCGACCTTGCGAAATTAGCTGGATTTGAACCTGCAGGTATCATTGTCGAAATCTTAAACGAAGATGGGACAATGGCGCGTTTACCTGAATTATTGGTAATTGCAGAAAAATTTGATTTAAAAATTATATCTATAGCAGATTTGATTGAATACCGTTTAAAACACGATACTTTAATCGATGAAGTGGTTTCTGTTGAAATGCCAACAGAAGCTGGTGAATTTAGATTGCATGCATTTCAAGTGAAGAACTCAAATCAAGAACATTTGGCTTTGGTAAAAGGTACTTGGAAAGAAGATGAAGCGATTCTGGTGCGTGTTCACTCTTCATGTATTACGGGAGATGTTTTTGGTTCATGTCGTTGCGATTGTGGTCCACAGCTTGAAAAAGCAATGGAACTAATTGAAAAAGAAGGTAAAGGTATAATCGTATATATGAATCAAGAAGGTCGTGGTATCGGATTGATTAACAAATTAAAGGCATACAAGTTACAAGAAGAAGGCTTAGATACGGTTGAAGCGAATTTACAACTCGGTTTCAAAGGAGACGAACGTGATTATGGTATTGGCGCTCAAATTTTACGTCATTTAGGGGTAAATAAAATGCGTTTGATGTCTAACAACCCAACTAAACGTACTGGTCTTGTTGGTTATGGTTTAGAAATCGTTGAAAATGTTGCGATTGAGATTGAAAGTAACGTTCATAATGAATCTTATTTGCGTACTAAACGCGACAAAATGGGGCATTCATTATTAATGCGAGGAAAATAATGTTAGTCGCTCAAGGAATTTCTCACCAATATGGTGATTTACGTGTTTTAAACGGCGTAGATTTAACTGTAAAACAAGGTGAAATCGTTTCCATAGTAGGTTCATCAGGTGCTGGTAAAACAACACTCTTACAAATACTAGGAACGTTAGAAACTCCGCAAGCGGGTATCATGACTATCGATGGTGTGAATCCTTTTCAATTATCCCAAAAGAAATTAGCTGCATTTAGAAATCAAAACATAGGATTTATCTTTCAATTTCATCAATTACTTCCCGAGTTTACCGCTTTAGAAAACGCAATTTTACCTGCATTAATTCACGGCACTTCGCAAACGGAAGCTAAAAAGAATGCCATGGAATTGTTTGAATTATTAGGGGTTCAACACCGAGCAGAACACAAGCCATCCGAATTATCAGGAGGAGAACAACAACGTGTTGCTGTCGCTCGGTCTTTAATAAATAAACCTAAAGTCATTTTTGCAGACGAACCTTCAGGAAATTTAGATTCTAAGAACTCAGAAGAACTACACAGACTTTTCTTCGATTTAAGTGATCGTTTTAATCAAACATTTGTCATTGTAACACATAATGAATTGTTAGCGAACATGACAGATCGTAAGTTGATTATGAAAGATGGTTCTTTTGAATTATGAAATAGGAATTATAATTTATGATTCTTCCTTATTGAGCAAAGCGAACTAAATTTATCTTTAACAAAAACATCAGAATCTCAACTTCTTAATTTACAAATGGTTAATAAATCAATAAATACATTAAACTTAATCGAATTAAAAAACTTTTTAGACTTAAAAGTTACAGAATTCAATACTTCTAACTACATTGCAGACGATCCAATATCGATTGTACACCAGTTTACCAAAAAAGAAGACATTGAAATTATAGGTTTTTTAGTTGCAACCATTGCTTGGGGTAATCGTAGATCTATCATTACAAGTGCAAAAAAATTAGTCGCC
>CANGOA010000175.1 GCA_947455255.1 Flavobacteriia bacterium
CGCTCATTCAAACCGAAAGAACCAACTAAAGTATCCAATTTTGATATTCCAAATTGATTAGCTAAAGCATGTTCAATTTCTTTGAATTTGTGCATAAACGAAGAGATTGCTTGCTCATCAACAGAAGTCGCTTCATACGAGTGGCTTTCTTCGATGATTTCATGAGTTTCTGGATCTTCTAATATCGTTGAATGCTCAATTTCTATTGAATGATCTTCATATTCAGTAACAATTTCTTCTGAATGAATGATTGGTTCTTCAATCGTTTGTGTTTCGATTGAAAATGAATTATCTACTTCAATAATTGACTCTTCTTCTTGTTCTTCAAGCAATGATTCATTCACTTGAACTGGTTCTTCTTGAAAAAATGAAGTTGGAATTTCTTCCGAAACCTCCTCTTTTGTAGGTTCAATTTCTGGTTCTGAAGCTAAATCAAATAATGGTAAAATTGGCTCTTCAATTTTAGATTCAACAACTGGCTCTTCAAATAAACTAAATGAAATTGGTGTTGACTCAACTTCTGGTTCATTTGTTTCAATTGAAAAAACAACTTCTTCTTTTACTTCTACTTTATCTTCAGAAATAACATCAGAAATTACTTTAGAAGTATCTCCAAAAACTTTCGCTTCAAACGCTTTATAACGGATGATGATATTTCGTTGGTGTAATTCCTCACTTAAAGAAACCAATTCGTCTAATTGTTGAATTTCTAATGTTCCATTAGACATAGCACTATAAATTTCGCCTATTTTGGAAAGTAAATCTTCTTTTGAATCAAATTTTGCCATCGTTTTTTTCTATCAATTTTTCAACATTTCAATAAAAAGTCGATTTGTTTTTTCATTATCTGAAAAAGTATAGCGACTTTTAAAAAATAAAAGTACAAATGATCAATTCGTAGAATACTGCAAAATGATTTTTTTGTCTTCTATGAAGTGTTAATAACCTTAAGTAAAAGATTAATAGATGTTTTTGGAACAATTTCCTGAAGATAATAGTAAACACGGTTGGATTGAAATCATCTGTGGATCAATGTTTTCTGGGAAAACGGAAGAATTAATTCGAAGATTAAGACGAGCAGAATTTGCAAATCAAAAAATTGTCCTTTTCAAACCAAAAATTGATAATCGCTACAGTGAACATAATGTAATGAGTCACCAAGGCTCAACATTACAGGCTATTTCAATAAATAAAGCAAGTGAAATATTTGATCATTTATCAGATGAATACATCGTAGCTATTGATGAAGCACAATTTTTCGATGAAGCACTTGTAGAAGTTTGTACAACACTTTCCAAAAAAGGTATTCGAGTATTAATTGCTGGTCTTGACATGGATTATCTTGGAAAACCATTTGGTCCGATGCCGCAGCTTTTGTGTATTGCCGAATATGTTACTAAAGTTCATGCTATATGCGTTTCTTGTGGAAATTTAGCTCAATTTTCACACCGATTAAACAATGAAAAAGATCAAGTTTTACTAGGAGCGAAAGAAAATTATAAGCCTTTATGTCGTTCTTGTTTTAATAAGCAAATATCAAATTTTTAATAATTTTATTACACTAGAACTTATTAATTCAACTCCGATTGAAATAATGATAAATCCAATAATTCTAGAAAGCGCATTAATACCTTGCGAGCCCAATAATTTTACTATGAAAAAAGAACTTTTTAAAGTTAAATAAATAGCACCACACGCAAGAATCATAGCTATTACAACATATAAAATCTCATCATTTTTTGTATATTCCTGATTATAAGTAATCAACATTGAAATAGTCCCTGGTCCTGCAATCATTGGAATAGCAAGTGGAGTTAAAGAAATATCTGATTTAGTTTCCTCTTCTATCTTTACCATTTTTCTTTTCATTCCTTTATGTTTGTTAAACTCCCCTTTTAACAATGCGAAACCAGAAGCCGCAATAATTAAACCTCCTGCAATTTTTAAAGAATTTAATGAAATACCAAAAAAGGTTAAGATAAATTCACCTAGAAAAAACGAAATAAAAAGAATGAACATTACATTAATAGATGTCCCAAAAGCTACTTTATTTCGTTGTTTAATTTCTAGACTTTGTGTTAGAGAAACAAAGACTGGTACTGTCCCAATTGGATTCATGATTGAAACCAAAGACCCTAAAACGATTAACATTAAATTCATCCTTATTATATTTAAAATTTAACTCCTAAGATTAAAATATCATCAACTTGAAACGTATTTCCTTGCCACTCTTTTAGTGTTTTTTCAAGATATATTTTTTGATTTACCGTATCTAAATGTTGTATTGAAAGTAATAATTCTTTAAACCTTCTAATATTAAATTTCTTATTGGTTGAAGCTCCAAATTGATCATAATATCCATCCGAAAATAAATAGATTACATCTCCTTCTTGAATATCGATGATGTTATTTTTGAATGAATTGACTTTTACACCATTAAAAAAACCAATTGGAAACCGATCACCTTTATAAACAATCAATTCATTATTTCTAATTAAATATAAAGGTAAATTAGCCCCTGCAAATTCTAATTTCATCGTTGAATAATTTAATAAACATAATGCGATGTCCATTCCATCTTTTATCTCACAATCATCGCTTTGTTGTCGCAATGTTAATCGGACTTCATTATTCAATTCATTCAAAATTTTGTTTGGGTTGTATATCTTATATTCTTTAATTATTTTATTCAAACTATTGATACCTATTACACTCATTAAAGCACCTGGTACTCCATGACCAGTACAATCTGCAACTGCAAATAAAACACAATTTTCAATTTCTGATTCAAATTCTATGTAATCTTCATTCTCTTCTTCTACTGAATTCACAAACTCATTTTCTAACGTTAATAAATATTTAGAGATCATTTTCTTACTCTTAATTTCACTAACCTCTATTGAGTCAATCCAATAAAAATCACCACTAACAATATCTTTTGGCAGATAAATGATGAAACTATCCAGTAAACTTTTCTTAATCAAATTTAAAGGAGGTAACAATGCTTTTTGAATTCGCTTTGCATACATCAAACTATCTGTAACATTCTGATTCATTTCAATCAATTCAGTCTGTTTTGTATCTAAAATTTGTTTTTGATGAAGTAATTTGTTTTTTTGCTTTGTGATTTCAAAAGTCCTCTCTTCAACTTTTTCTTTGAAGAAATTTATATGTTGAGTTATTTCTTGAGACATCAATGAAAAACTTTCCTTTATCATTGAAATTTCAAACCCATCTGATTTATCATATTTAATTGGGAAATATTTAAATTCATTATTTGCATATTGATTAATGGAGGCACTTAAATTTGAAAGAGGCTTGGTTATTCGTTTAGCAAAATAATAACTTAAAAATAAAGACGTTATGATTATAATCAAGAAAGAAAAATATAATATATTCTTAATTTTTACCAATAAAACATTTCCATCTTTTAGTGACTTCATTTTTTGATGATTGAAATAATTTTGAAGCTCTTCACTATTTTTTTGTAGTTTATAAATAAGTTCTTTATTCTTGTAAGTTCCTAATTTTAATTCAATAGTAACTAATTTTTTAAACGCTGAATCATAATTTGAAACTATGTCCAATAGATGTTCTTTTCTATAAGAACTGATTTTATTGTTATCTAAAATGTCAAATTTAAGTTCATTTATTAATTCATTGAATTTCACAACATATTGGAGCTCTTTTCGAATAATGAAATCCTTTTCATTTCTTCTTAGAGATAAAATATTAATTTGTTTTAAATCCTTTTCATTATTCATCAATTCATGAGCATATTTCCTCATACTCCCTTCAACTCCAAAATCTTTATAACCTCTTTTTTTAATATTTTCTACAATTTCATTAAATATTTTAGAATTGAGTACATACAAATTATAAATTTTGTCAATATTAAAATTGTCCGAGATTTCTAAATCGTTCTTTTTAATCAACAAGCATTTCTTTAATACCATCTTTTTTAAAATGGTGTTTTTTTCAAGAATTAAACTTTTATTTGTTTTAAAATAAATTGGATTAGATCTTTCGAAATTTAAAAATTCCTGTTGAATTTTAAAATTTAAAAGACACAGAACATTTATTTCATCAAGATTATTTACGTATTGTGAAATTTTTTCTTTTTTATTGAAATAGATGACGTTTATAGTAACTGAAACAATAGAAATAGATGAAAAGAACAAAAAACTATAAAATAATTTATACTTGATTTTTTTCACAACACATAGATTAACGATTCAAAAGTAGTTGTTTAAGAAAGGGAACTTATTAAGTGAAAATTAAAGAAATATAAACTTATTAATTCTAAGTTATTTTGCTTAGCATATGAAAATTAAGCACTACTTTTATTTTATTATAATCTAAATAATTGAAACTAGAATACACATACAACGATATTCAAGTCATTACTAAAGGTAACGTACTTGTTCATGAATGTAATTCAACCATTCAATCAGTTGCTTTTGATACTCGAAAAATAGCAGATGGCAATTCGGTATTGTTTTTTGCGTTATCAGGTGAATTTAGAAATGGACATGCTTTTATTGAAGAAGCATACAAAAAAGGGGTTCGTCAATTTGTTATTTCTGAATCATTTGACATTTCAACATTTGAAAATTCAACATTTATTCAAGTTGAGAATACACTTTGGGCTTTACAAGAAATTGCAAAAAATCATCGTCACAAATTCAAATATCCAATTGTTGGAATTACTGGAAGTGTTGGAAAAACAATGGTGAAAGAATGGATTTATCATTTTTTGTTTTCAAAGTTTCGTGTTATTAGAAGTCCAAAAAGTTTCAATTCACAATTAGGAGTTGCACTTTCGTTTTTAGAATTGCATGAAAATGCGGATATTGCC
>CANGOA010000176.1 GCA_947455255.1 Flavobacteriia bacterium
AATTAAAGAAGAACTGGAAAGTCCAGCACCCAAAAGAAGAATTGTTTTCATCGGTTAAAATATTAACGATGCTAATTTAGAAAGAAAAAGAGAGAAGATACCATATAAGGCATATAAGATTTTATTGAGGAGTATTGTAAAAGAAAAGGAAAAGAGAATAGGTAAGATATTACATACCCTACTTAAACATCTCTACAGCCTTTGCAACTTGGTCTTTAGTATTGCCGATCGTGACATTTTCTCCGTTAATACAAAATGGACGTTTTAAGAAGGTATATTCTTCTAACAACAACAAACGGAAATCATTCTCAGATAATTGTTTTTCATGAAGACCTTGCAGGCGAAATTTTTGTGCTTTTTTTGAAAATAAAGCTTCGTACGAACCAACTTTTGATTGGATCCAATCCAGCGTTGAAGCATCGATATTGTTGACTTTTATATCAACTAATTCTACCGTTGAATCTGGATTAATTTCTTTAAGAATACGTTTACATGTTGAACATGTAGAAAGATGGTAAATGCGTTTCATTTTAAGCGTACATTAACATACCTATGGTAAAGTAAATAAAGAGACCTAATACATCGTTCAAAGTAGTAATGAATGGTCCGGTGGCAAGGGCGGGATCTATGTCGTATTTATCCAAAATTAAAGGTATCAATGTTCCCATAACCGCAGCAAATACGATGACTACAAACAAAGATGAACTAACCACTACACCTAATTCCATAGTTCCAAAAAACCATGCTATTCCGAAGATAAGTGACGAACAAATCAAGCCATTAAATAGTCCAACTAGAACCTCTTTACCAAGTTTCGAAAAAATACTTTTGAATTGACTGCCTTTTGCTAAGGACTGAACCACGATTGCAGAAGATTGTACCCCAACATTTCCTCCCATTGCCGTAATCATAGGAATAAAGAAAGCGAGTGCAGGAACATGACTAATACTTCCTTCAAACGAAGAAATCACTTTCGCTCCGAGTGTTCCTCCCAACATACCAATGATTAACCATGGCAAACGTGCTTTTGTAATACGAAAGATACTTGCATTGTCTTCCACTTTTTCCGTAATACCCGTTGCCAATTGGAAGTCACGATCTGCTTCTTCACGAATGATATCTACAACATCATCAATGGTAATACGACCAACCAATTTACTTTGGTAATCTAACACAGGAATCGAAACCAACCCGTATTTATCAAACAAACGCATTACCTCATCTTGATCATCGGTAACTTTCACCGAAATAATATTTTTAGACTGGTATAAATCGCTTATCTTATGATTTGGTTCTGAGAAAAATAACGCCTTTAAGGATAAAACTCCAACTAATTTATTAAGTGAATCAACCACATAAATGGTATATACTTTATCTACTTCTTTTGCTTGTTCGCGAATCTCTTTTAGACATTGTTCAACTGTCCAATCAATCTCAGCGTGTAGAAACTCTTTTTGCATGAGTCCCCCTGCCGTATCTTCGTCGTAATTTAACAAGTCAACGATATCATCAGCAGCTTCATCGTCCTCCATGTGGGAGATTACCTCTTGAATCTCTGTATCATCGTATTCATAAAGGATATCCGCAGCATCATCGGAATCGAGGTTTTCTAACTGTTCTGCAATTTCTTTTTTCGAAAGCGACTTTAAGAAACGGTCACGTACCTCCTCTTCCAACTCCATCAATACATCCGCTTGGGTTTCTTCATCCATACGGAAGTAGATCACTTTAGCATCTTCGTTAGGAAGTTCGTCCAGAATTTCAGCGATATCTACGAAGTGAAGTTCAAGGACATTTTTATCAATCCACTCAAAATCATTACTTTGAATAGAAGAATGTACTTGTTCTAAGAATTCTTTCGTAAGATTGAAACGCATGGCGGTAAGAATTGGAGGTACAAATTTACATAAAAATGTTGCTTTTTGGTGACTTTGCGATTTAGTAACATTCAGGAAACAATGATATTTAGGAGGACTTAAATTTTCGCAGAGAATTTGGAGATAGTTGAAGTATTTGACGGAATTTTCGAGGACGCAGAGTTTTCTACTTTTAGTAGAAAATTAAAGCGTATTCATTTTTGACAAAGTCAAAAATATCTCTGCGTTCTCAAAATCGTGTTATCGTCAAAAATCTCAAAAAACTCTGCGCAATAAAACTCTACTTACCACACTTTTCTTTCAATTCAAGCATTTTAGCGCCGTCCATGGTTTGGAATTCGGCGCATTTTTTTTCTTGGTCTGCTTTTAGTTTTTTCATTTTTTGAAGGTCCTTAGTTGTAGCTTCACGTTGTAAAAGCTCTGAAGAGAATTTTTCTAATTTTTTACCTGATTCTAAACACGAACAAATTTCGGTATTGGAAGAACAAGCAGACAAACTTAACATGAATAAATATGCAAGAGTAGCAACGATAAGTGATTTCATAAACATGGAATTTAAATATTCCCCAAAATTAACAGAATGTTTAGCAAGGTTAATTATTTGGTAATAAAAATTGTAAAGTATTATATTTACGATTGATATAATTTTAACACGAATTTCAAGCATGCAGTCAAAATTACCACATATAGGAACGACCATTTTTACAACGATGTCGAAAATGGCAACTGATTATCAAGCTATCAACTTAGCACAAGGATTTCCAAATTTTCCGGTGGATGAACGTTTAATTCAATTATTACAAGAAACCAGTTCTGAAAATTCGCACCAATATGCACCGATGGCTGGTCATCCGTTATTATTGCAAGAAATTGCTTTGTTAACGGAAAAAAGTTATGGTCGTACTGTGAACCCAAACTCGGAAATACTTGTCACTGCAGGAGCAACACAAGCCATCTTCACAATTCTACAAGCATTGGTTCATACCAACGATGAAGTAGTGATTTTAGACCCAGCTTATGACTGTTATGCGCCTTCTGTTCTCTTAGCGGGTGGTAAACCTGTACATGTATCGTTAAAAGCCGATTTTACGCCTGATTGGGATAAAATTGAACGTGCTTGTAATGAGCGTACAAAAATTTTATTTGTCAATAATCCACACAATCCATCTGGACGTATCTTTCAAGAGTCAGACATCCAAGCAATCGAAGCTATTTTAGCTAAGTATCCGAATATCGTTTTATTATCGGATGAAGTGTATGAGTACATCACGTTTGAGCAAAAACACATTTCTGCAAATACGCGTGAAGCATTGTTAAATCGAAGTGTGATTGTTTCATCCTTTGGAAAGACCTTTCACATTACAGGTTGGAAAATGGGCTATTTAATAGCACCTGAACACATAATGATTGAAATTAAGAAAGTTCATCAATTTCTAGTATTCTGTGTGAATAGTGTGGCTCAAATCACTTTGGCGAAATATTTACGTGAGAAAGATGTGCAAACACTAGGCGCATATTATCAAGAAAAACGCGACTTCTTCCGAAAATTAATGGAGAAAAGTCGATTTACCCTATTGCCTTCTGAAGGTTCTTATTTCCAAACCGTGCGTTATGATGCCATTTCTTCTGAAGGGGATATCGCATTTTGTGAACGATTGGTTAAAGAACATGGTGTTGCAGCCATTCCGTTATCCGTATTTTACGAAGATAAAACAGATACACATACCATCCGTTTTTGCTTTGCCAAAGACGATCAAACCTTAATAAACGCAGCAGAAAAATTATGCAAGATTTAAAAGTTACCCTTGTACAAGCCAATCAAATTTGGGAAAATAAAAAAGAAAACATTAAGCATTTTGAGGAATTACTAGCAACTGTAGAAGACACAGATATCATTGTTTTACCAGAAATGTTTCATACAGGATTTACGATGAACGCCAAAAAATTTGCCGAGGATATGAAGAAATCATCTGCGATTAGTTGGTTACAATCCATGGCTGCGCAAAAGAATGCTGCAATTTATACTTCCTTCATCGCAAAAGAAGACGATTTTTACTTTAATCGTGGGGTGTTTGTAGAACCATCTGGAAAATATACGCATTACGATAAACGCAAATTATTCACCTTAGCTGGAGAAGAAAAGGTATTTAAAGCTGGTCATGTAAAAACACGAGTGAACTACAAAGGTTGGAAAATCCAACTGCAAATTTGTTACGATTTACGTTTCCCTGAAATCACAAGAAACGGTTTACAAGACCATAAATCAGCGAAATTTGACGCCTTGTTATACGTGGCTAACTGGCCCGAAAAACGCAATACCCACTGGAAAGCATTATTAACAGCTAGAGCGATCGAAAATCAATGTTATGTAGTTGGGGTGAATCGTGTAGGAGAAGATGGAAAAGGTTTGACCTATAGCGGTGATTCAGCGGTTATCAATGCTTATGGAGAAACCATTGGTAAAGTGAAAGCACATAAAGAAAAAGTAAAAACGGTGGTGTTATCTGCGGAACATTTAGCAGAGGTACGTACGCAATTGCAATTTTTAAAAGATATATAAAGAATTTCTATCGATTGCTTTTTCTTCGTTCGACTGCGAAATTAAATTCTTCTATAATAAAAGTAAAAAGTCCTGATAGAAATACTACCAGGACTTTTTACTTTCAACTTTATACTTAGTACTTAATCTCTATTTTTCCTTGTAATAAACCCTCTTTTTTCTTAAATTCAATAGAAAATAGAAAAATTGAGCCATGCAATTAGAAATTATTGGGCTAATGGACAAAAAGTAGGCTAAAAACTTCTATAAGCTTTATGTTTACTAGCTTTGAAGCAAATCAAATGCTTTGAATAAAAAAACTGCTTTTTTTGCAACTCTACAATTACCAAGAAAAATGGTAAAAAGAGTGGCAAACAAC
>CANGOA010000177.1 GCA_947455255.1 Flavobacteriia bacterium
GCTGATTTAGCAGTTGCATTAAATTGTGGACAGATTAAAACTGGTTCAGCATCAAGAAGTGATCGTATGTCTAAGTATAATCAATTATTGAGAATTGAAGAAGAGCTTGGAGCTAGTGCGGTTTATCCTGGGAAGAAATTTAAGTTTATAAAATAAAAAAAACATTTAATGTTTTTTTGATCCGTAAAAGCTCCTGAAATGGAGCTTTTTTTATGGGATTAAGTTATTTTTAGATTATAGGGCTGTGCCCTATGTTTGGATATATCGTCCTTTCAGGACTAGAAGAGGATTAGGATTTATTTATGTTAGGTTTATTTTGCGTTATTGTTTCGGAATTTGTTTTTCTTCTTTCTATCTTTATACCACCAAAAAAACAAAATTCATACTATGACAACTCAGGAATTTCAACAAGATATTTTACAAGGTATTCCAAGTGTTTTACCTGCGAAAAAGGCCTACGAAATTGCAATAAATCATGCTCCAAAGCGCAAACAAATTCTTTCAAAAGAAGAAACTCGTTTGGCGTTAGAAAATGCATTGCGTTATTTTCCTAAAGATTTACATGCAGAGTTAGCTTCTGAGTTTTTACAAGAATTGAATGATTTTGGTCGTATTTACATGTATCGTTTTCGTCCAGATTACACTATGTATGCACGTCCAATAGAAGAGTATCCAGGGAAGTCTTTACAGGCTAAAGCAATTATGTTGATGATACAAAATAACTTGGATTATGCAGTAGCACAACACCCACATGAGTTGATTACGTATGGTGGTAATGGAGCAGTATTTCAAAACTGGATACAGTATCGTTTGACGATGAAGTATTTAGCAGAAATGACAGAAGCGCAAACATTAGTAATGTATTCAGGTCATCCGATGGGATTGTTTCCTTCCCATAAAGATGCTCCACGTGTTGTAGTGACTAACGGTATGGTTATTCCTAATTATTCTAAACCAGATGATTGGGAGAAAATGAATGCGTTAGGAGTTTCTCAATACGGACAAATGACAGCGGGTTCCTATATGTATATTGGTCCACAAGGAATTGTACATGGAACTACGATTACCGTATTAAATGGATTTAGAAAAATTAAAAAATCCCCTGCGGGATCGTTGTTTGTTACCTCAGGTTTAGGAGGAATGTCAGGAGCTCAGCCAAAAGCAGGAAATATTGCAGGTTGTGTGACTGTTTGTGCAGAAGTGAACCCAAAGATCACAAAAATTAGACATGAGCAAGGATGGATTAATGAATTGATTGAGGATATTAATCAATTAGTTGTGCGTGTAAAAGAGGCCCAAACTAACAAAGAAGTTGTTTCAATCGCATATTTAGGAAACATTGTAGATGTTTGGGAAACATTTGATGCACAAAATTTACACATTGATTTAGGTTCTGATCAAACTTCATTACATAATCCATGGGCAGGAGGTTATTATCCTGTTGGATTAACGTTTGAGGAGTCGAATGAATTAATGGCAACGAATCCTGAAGAATTTAAACAGAAAGTGCAAGCGACCTTAGTTCGTCATGCAGCAGCTATTAATAAACATACAGCAAAAGGTACTTATTTCTTTGATTATGGAAATGCCTTTTTATTGGAAGCTTCGCGAGCAGGAGCTGATGTGATGGCGCCAAATGGTATCGATTTTAAATACCCATCCTATGTGCAAGACATCATGGGTCCTATGTGTTTTGATTTTGGGTTTGGTCCTTTCCGTTGGGTGTGTGCTTCCGGGAAACCAGAAGATTTAGCAAAAACAGATGAAATTTCTTGTCAAGTACTAGAAGAATTGATGAAAACGAGTCCAGACGAGATTCGTCAACAAATGGATGACAATATTACGTGGATCAAAGGTGCACAACAAAACAAATTAGTTGTTGGTTCACAAGCACGTATTTTATATGCTGATGCCGAAGGAAGAATGCGTATTGCAGAAGCGTTTAACAAAGCGATTGCTGCAGGTCAAATTGGTCCTGTAGTTCTTGGTAGAGATCACCATGATGTATCCGGTACAGATTCTCCATTCCGTGAAACATCTAACATCTATGATGGATCTAAGTTTACAGCTGACATGGCGATTCAAAATGTGATTGGCGATAGTTTCCGTGGAGCGACTTGGGTTTCTATCCACAATGGAGGTGGAGTAGGTTGGGGAGAAGTAATCAACGGAGGATTTGGAATGTTATTGGATGGATCTTACGATGCTGATAGACGATTAAAGTCTATGTTGCATTGGGATGTAAATAATGGAATTTCAAGAAGAAGTTGGGCTAGAAATGAAGGAGCGATTTTTGCGATTAAACGTGCAATGGAGCGAGAGCCTTTGTTAAAGGTTACGATTCCAGAGTTGGTGGATGGAAGTATTTTTGATGGATTGTTTTAGGGGTTTGCAAATGGTTAGTCTCGACTAACCAGAACGATCGATTTTATTTTTAGACTTTTAACAAATCTTTTATGACGAATCTTCTGATTGAATCTGATTGGGTGTTGTTACTTAAATTATTGCTTGCCCATTTTTTGAGTGACTTTTTCCTGCAGTCAAACAGTATGATTCAAAGTAAAAGTTGGTTCTCAAAAGGCATGTTTTTGCATGTGTTGGTTGTTTTTGTCTTGACCGGTGCGTTTAGTTTTTTGTGGAAAGAAGCATTACTTATTGCAAGTATTCATTATGTCTTGGACGGATTGAAGATGATGTTTAATCCTTTGTCCATGTTCAAAAAAAAAGGTACTTTACTGTTTATATTAGATCAGTTGGGTCATATACTTACCGTCTTTTTTGTTTGGATGTATGTGACAGATAGTTTTATGGAAATTGGGAGTGAATTCAGTTTGCTTTTGAATGACAAAGATGTACTAGTTGGATTGATAGGCTATATTTTAATTACTACTCCTACAGGATATCTGATTGATACTGCGACTAAAAAAATGGATGGTAGAGTGTTAGTTTCGAAACATAGTTTTACGATTAGTATTCTTGAGCGTATTCTTATTTTGACCTTTGTTTTATTGAATCAATTTACAGTGATTGGAGTATTATTTGTCGTGAAAAATTTTCGTAAGTTTTCAGGTGAACATGTGGAGGAGAAGAGTGAGTATGTTTTGTTTGGAACGTTGCTTAGTTATGTTATATCGATTGGAGTGGGGATTGGATTGAGGATGGTAATTAAATTATAATTTGGTGTGTTGCGACACACCCGAACATAATTTAGGGTGAGTCACGACTCACCCGAACGAACGTTTTTTAGTGGTTAGTGTCGAACAATTACGTTTTACGTTTTTTCTTTTTTGCTGCAGGGAAAAGGATATTGTTAAGAATTAAACGGTATCCAGGAGAGTTAGGGTGGAGGTTTAAATCCGTAGGAGGATCTTGTACCATGTGGCGGTAATCTTCTGGGTCATGACCGCCGTAGAACGTCCACGTACCTTGACCTAATTCACCATGAACGTATTTTGCTGTTCCAAGGGCTTTGTTTTCTCCTAGAATCAACACATTCGATTTGATGTAGTCTTTTTTGAAGTCTGTTGTTTGCCCCATAAAATCATCGATGATGTCGGTATGACATTGGGTTAACATGGTAGGTATAACATCCCATTTCGCTGAAAATTCAAAGAGCGAGAATTTATCCATTGCTTCTGATTTATGAAGGTCAGTTCCGTCGATGTTTGAATATTCGTACACTAGTGGATTGCGTTCTAAAATGAATTTATCGAAAGCAAAAGTGTTTGCGTAGTCCAATTTTTGCTGACAATTTGGATCCGCCGGATCACCATCGTACATGCTTTCACAGATGTCTGTATTGTACGCAGCTAATGCAATATCAAAACTATCTGTCCCACTGCACATGGTGAAAAGGAAGCCACCACCTAATACAAAATTTTTCAAGTTGTTTGCAACCGCTAATTTCAATTGAGAAACCTTGTTGAATCCCAACATTTTTGCATCACTTTCTGCCTCTGCAACTTGTGCATGATACCAAGGTGCATTCCGGAAGTTGTTGTAGAATTTTCCGTATTGACCCGTAAAATCTTCGTGGTGTAAGTGTAGCCAATCGTATTTTGGAAGTACCCCCATCACAATGGCAGAATCATAAATTTTATCGTAAGGAATTTCAGCATATTCCAAGACTAACGTAACTGCATCATCCCAAGGTTGTTTTCCTTTAGGTGTGTATACTGCAATTTTAGGTGCTTTTTCCAGTTGAATAATTTCTTGGTTAACATCTGGATTGGAGATTTCATTGCGAATTGCATTTGCTTTTCCGTCTGTAATCACTTCGTATTTTACACCTCGGATGGTCAATTCTTCTTCGATTTTCACGTCGTGCGGACACAAAAAAGAACCGCCTCGGTAATTTAGTAACCACTCCAAGGTCAATCCATTATTCAACATCCAGTATGCGATGCCATACGCTTTTAAGTGATTTGTTTGCCCATTATCCATAGGAATTAATACACTTGTAGCATTTAGTCGTAAACTAAAAGTAATAAGTAGTAAAAAAAAGAGTAGTTTTTTCATTCGTTAGAAAGGATCGTCAAGACTATCTGTATTGAAATCAAAATTTTCCTCCGCTTCATTCATTTTACTTTGTACCGTATAACTATTTCCAGCTGGAGCATTGTCGAAACCAGTATTCACTCCTAAGGCACCCATTGTTTTACCAATTGGTTGGAAGTCGTCTTCGAAAGAATCAAAGTTATCGAAACGAGCGTATTCTCCGATAAAACGTAGACGAACAGAGTCGGTAGCACCATTACGGTGTTTTGCAACGATAATTTCCCCTACAC
>CANGOA010000178.1 GCA_947455255.1 Flavobacteriia bacterium
CTCCAGCAGAGCTTGATTCTGTTTCTTTTGACAAGGGAAATGTACAAAATAAGAAAACACGATTTGAAAAAATCAGAAAAAAAACAGCCTACTTTTTGTCCACTTGAACATAAGTTCAAAATTTCAGCCTACTTTTTGTCCATTACGCCGAATAATTAAACAAATCAAACAAAAAAGACGCTTAATAATCATTAAGCGTCTTTTTTGTTTCTGAAAACTTTCCTTTTCTTTACATCTTTTGAGGAGAGTCAATCCCTAACAAACTTAAAGAATCAACAATAACTTTAGATACATTACGACTAATAACTAGTCGTAAATCACGAACATTTATATCTTCTTCTATTAACATTGGAACAGATTGATAAAAATGATTAAAAGATTTCACCAATTCGTAACAATAATTTGCAACTAACGCAGGAGAATAAGTATTCCCCGCTTCTTGAATTACAGATGGATATTGTGCTAAAACTTTAATCAATTCTTTTTCTTCTTGACCTAATAAAGCATTATTAAACTCATTAATTCCACCTGCCTTTGCTAATAAAGAATTAATTCGCGCATGCGCATATTGTATAAACGGACCTGTATTACCTGTAAGTTCAATAGATTCATCAGGATTAAATAACATACGTTTTTTTGGATCTACTTTTAATAAATAATATTTCAAGCCTCCCATACCAATCTGCTTAAACAGTAATTCTTTTTGCTCAATAGACATCCCTTCTAAATGTCCTCTTTCGGAAGTCATTTCCTTTGCGCTTTGCACTACTTCCGCCATTAAATCATCCGCGTCAACAACTGTCCCTTCTCTTGATTTCATTTTCCCAGAAGGTAAATCGACCATGCCATAAGACAAGTGAAAACATTTATCAGCCCAGTCGTAACCTAATTTTTTAAGCACTAAAAACAGTACTTTAAAATGATAATCTTGTTCATTACCAACGGTATAAACAACACCCTCTAAGTCTGGATAATCTTTTTTACGATCTAAAGCCGTTCCTAAATCTTGTGTCATATAAACTGCTGTTCCATCCCCTCTTAACAACAACTTTTCATCCATTCCATCTGCTGTTAAATCAACCCAAACGGAACCATCTTCTTTTTTGAAGAATACACCTTTTGACAAACCTTCACTTACTAAATCTTTTCCTAGTAAATAAGTCTCAGACTCGTAATATAAACGATCAAAATTCACTCCCATAGCTTCATACGTTGATTTGAAACCATCATACACCCAACCATTCATGGTTGACCATAATAAATAAGTTTGTGGGTCTCTAGCTTCCCATTTCACTAACATTTCTTTCGCATCCCTAAGAACAGAGGTTTCATTTTTTGCCAAATCTTTAATTTTAGCATCTAAATCAGCCTGTACTTTTTCATCTTTCCCTGCTTTTGCGGAGACAAACTTTTGATATTGCTCAACCACTTGACTAGAAAAGCCATCAAAAGAATTTTCTTCCCATTTTGCGATAATTTCTTTAGCCTCTTTATTAAATTCTTGATCAAAAACAACGTAGTATTTACCTACTAATTTATCCCCTTTCAACCCAGTGTTTTCTGGTGTTTCTCGCTCTCCATTCACATTCAAAGGTGAAAAACGTTCCCATGCCAACATACTTTTACAAATATGAATGCCACGATCATTTATTATTTGTGTTTTTATAACTTTATGTCCATTTGCCTTTAAGATCTCAGCAACGGAATAACCCAGGAAATTATTTCGTAAATGACCTAAATGCAGCGGTTTATTTGTATTTGGAGAAGAATATTCGACTAAAATAGTTGCCTTAGAATCTAGTTGTTCACGACCATAAGTGTTATTTGAATCAATATTCTGTAATGTTTTTTTCCAATAATCAGACGAAAGACTAATATTTAAAAAGCCCTGAACCACATTAAAACTTTCTATTTCAGTGAAGTTTTCTTGTAAAAACTGTCCAATCTTATTTGCAACATCCACAGGAGACAATTTTAGTAATTTAACAAAAGGAAAAACCACAAGTGTTAAATCCCCTTCAAATTCTTTACGTGTCAACTGAAACTGTACTGACTTCTCCTCTATTTTTGTTCCGAAAAATTGATCTGACTGATCAACTAAAAGATCCTTTATTTTCTTTTCCATAATTATTTTGTAATGGTCGCCACTAATTTTTCTACTATGCTAAAAGCGACTTCAGCCATTTCATTTTTCTTTTCGTCCAAACATGGATTGATTTCAACAAATTCCACACAACAAACCTTATTACTTTCTAATAATCCTTTCATTATTGTTTCTGCTTCTTCAGGAAATAATCCATTTTCAACTGGAGTTCCTGTACCATGAGAAGTTACTTGTGGATCCATAGAGTCAACATCAAAAGAAATATATATTAAATCACAACCTTCCAGTTTTTGTAAAATTTCTACTACCACTTGATTAGCCGTTTTATTACGAACTTCAGAAACTTCGTAATTTTTAATTCCTAAACGTTGAATGATAGCATCTTCTTGTTCTTCAGTATCCCTTACAGAAACGAACACTAAATCTTCAGGAGATATCTTAGGAGCAATACCATGGATATTTTTCAAAGCGTCCCATAACATCTTTTCTTCCGAAGAAACTTCGTTTACTTTACAAGGAATATTATCTTCATTTAAAGCTGTAGATAAAGGCATACCATGCATATTTCCAGAAGGAGTTGTATATGGTGAATGAATATCACCATGTGCATCAATCCAAACTACACCTAAACGTTTAGCCGGAAAAGCATTTCTAATAGCTGCTATCGTACCACCTGCTGAGCCATGATCACCTGACAATAAAAAAGGGAAGTGACAATTGCTGTAGATTTCAGAGATATGTTTATCCAATTCCTTAAAGATTGTTAATAAACCATCACTATTTTTAGCAAACTTAAATTCTGTTTCCTTGTCCAATAAGGAATTGCAATCATCCATGCACACTACTGGTGAAGTTCCAAAAAGCGTACTTCTATTCTTTCTTGCAGCAGTAATTAAAGCGAAAGGTCCTAATGACGCTCCTCGTGTTCCTGCTGTAATTTCAGATGGATTTAGGAGAAAAGTTATATCTTTATACATAAATTCAAAAAACTAGAATCACAAAAATAATACATATCAACGAATACCTAGCACTTTATGAAATTCATATTACTATTTTCAACTTTCCTCTTTGCTACTTTAACATTTTCTCAAAAATTTAAACCATTCGAAGGCGAATTAACGTATAGTATTGAATTAATCCATCCAGAAACACAGAAACCAAAATTCATTTCATTCACAACAATTTTCACAAATGACACCTTGGTTCGAACGGACAGTGAAAATCCTGCCTTAGGCAAACAAACATTAATTAGACATTTACAATTATCTAAACAATACGTTCTTCTCGAGTTTAAAGGAAAAAAATATGCAATTCAACAAAACTTAGGTAAAGACACAACCATTTCCAGATATTCGTTTACTTCTTGTAGGGGTTATAAAAAAATTGGAGGACTTAAAGCAAAAAAAATCCTTGTAAACCATCCGAATTTCAAAACTCCACTATCGATGTATTATGTCAAAGATTTAAACCCTAATTATTTAGACATTCTTAAAGGTATACAAGGATTACCCGTTAAATATTACATACAAACTGAAGATGGTTTACTTTGTTATACCTTACGAGAAATTAAAGAAAAAGAAATTCCAAACACTTTTTTTTCTGTTAGTAAAGATTATGAAAAAATCTCATTTCTAGATTTTATTGAACGTGTAAGTAAATAAGACATCACAAACTAACATTTCGCTGTTTATACTTCATTAATAAACATATTTTTCACCCTCATACAGATTGTATCTTCGTAGGATAGTTTACGCGAAGATATGTCATTAGAAAACCAATATATTCAAAGAGGTCAAGAAGAAACAATTCCTGAACCACAAAAAAAAACAAGAAAGTCTAATCCAAAAGTTGAAAAAGAATCGACACTTGAAAAAGGCTCTTTAATCGAAAAATTCTCACAACGTTGGGATAAAAAAAGAGCTGCAACAATTACTGGTGCACTTTTAATTTGCATTTCGTTTTATTGCTTATTGGCCTGTGTTTCTTACCTTTTCACATGGCAAATCGATCAAAACAGGATTATTGGAAAAGGATTTTTTGATTTTATTTTTGAATCAAATGTTCAACAAGTAGCTAATTGGAATGGCAAGTTAGGTGCTTGGATTTCTCACACATTAATTTTTAATGCTTTTGGAATTGCATCATTTGTCATTCCATTTATCCTTTTTTTATACGGATTAAAGTTATTAGCAAACATCCAATTTCTACCAATTCAAAAAACAACTGCTAAATCACTTGTATGGATGGTTTGGTCATCCATTTTCTTAGGATATTTTGCTAATTACGTGAATTTTGTAGGAGGGTCTTTTGGATATTTCGTCAATCATTGGTTACGATTTACGATTGGGGAAATTGGAACATTTGTCTTTATTTTAGCATTATTATATATTGTTTTAGTTGTTCTGCACAACCCTAACTTTCAAGAAATGTTCACTAATTTATTGAATCATTTCTCAAAAGATGAAGATGAGGAAGAAGA
>CANGOA010000179.1 GCA_947455255.1 Flavobacteriia bacterium
CCCACACAACATATTGGATGCTGTAAATAAGTTCGGGATATTAAACATGGATAGGGTGCTTTTCATCTATTTTGTAGTCTTTATCAACGTATCTTTTCTTACTTTTATGTTTTAAATGCAAGTTGGAATACAAAGAACACAATTTTTTTAAAAAATACGTGTTACTTGAAGTACAAATTTTATATATGAGGTTTCATTTTTATTATATCATCCTATTTGTAGTTGGATGTGTGGGGTCACTTTCTGCACAACAAACCACAACGACTGCACCAAAATATTCCAACGAGTTCTTGCAAATTGGTGTTGGTGCGGATGCATTGGGACAATCCAATGCGGTGGTTGCTAGTACAGAAGGTTCCAATGCGACTTATTGGAATCCTGCTGGACTTGCCCTCACTAAAAAATGGTTGGAGGTAGGAGGGATGCACTCTGAATACTTTGCTGGTATTGCCAAATATGACTTTATCTCGTTAGCTCATGCCATTGATGCTAAAAGCGGTATCGGTTTTTCGATGGTACGTTTTGCAGTAGATGACATTCCTAATACGACACAATTAATTGATAATGGCGGAAATGTAAATTACGATAAGATTACCTTATTCTCCGCTGCCGATTATGCCTTTTCTCTTGCCTATGCACGCAAATTGAAAGTGGAAGGTTTGCGTTTTGGAGGGAGTATCAAATTAATTCACAGAACGGTTGGTAGTTTCGCTCACTCTTGGGGATTTGGATTAGATGCAGGACTTCAGTACGATACAAAGAAATACTTTAAGTTTGGTTTAATGGCGCGCGATATCACTTCGACGTTCAATGCTTGGGTTTTTACGTTAGATGATCAAACGAAAAAAGTGTTTTCAATGACAGGAAATACAATACCAAAAAATGGTATGGAATATACTTTGCCACGCTTTATCTTCGGAACACAAGGTAAATTTCCAGTCAGTTCAAAAGGAGATTATGTTGCAGGAGAAATTGATTTGGATATAACTACAGACGGACGTAGAAATGTCTTGATATCTGCTTCACCATTTAGTATAGATCCTCATGTTGGTATTGAAGTAGGAATACGAAAATTTTTTATGTTTCGCTGTGGTGTTGGAAATATGCAATATGTGACAGATTTTAATAAAAAGAAAAATTTAACGTTCCAACCAAACATTGGTGTAGGTGTACAATTTTCACAAGTGGTCTTGAATTATGCATTTACAGATATTGGTGATAAATCGACTGCGCTTTATTCAAATGTTTTTTCAGTGAAATTATTATTGGATAAGCCATCTAATGCGGGTAAATAATGAAGTTTAGGTTCCTTTTTCTATTTGTATTTTTTAGTTCGTTTACTAGTTTTGCTCAAAAATATGGAAACGAATGGATCAACTATTCGCAAAAATATTATGCATTTTACATCACTAATGATGGTGTTTATAAATTAGATTACTCAACGATCCGTGCAAGTGGTATCGATGTTAAATCTTTTAACTCTTCAAACATTCAAATTTTTGGGCGTGAACGTGAAATCCCAATTCAGGTTATGGATGGAGGTGATAATAAACTAGATTCAGGAGATTATATTTTATTTCATGCCAAACATAATGATGGTTGGTTAGATTCTTTGCTTTATGAAAAACCAAAAGATATTGGAAATCCAAGTTATAGCTTAGTAAGTGATGGTATTAATTATTTCTTCACTTGGAATACTAAGAATACAAATTTAAGATTCACTACCGAATCAGCAGTAGATTATGCAAATTATGCTCCATCGAATTATTGGGTTTCTAAAAATTCATTTTACGACATTAATTATTACAGTGAGGCTATGGATGTGAATAATTTGTCTTCGACTTTTTATTTGCCAGGTGAAGGATTTTGTAGTAATAATGATGGAGTTGCATCTTCAATTTCAGTGAATATAACTTTGTTTGATTCAAATTTATTGTATGCAGGATCAGATGCCCCAGATGGTTCTCTTGATTCAAAAGTTACTTCGCATTCAACTGCGCAATATACACAAAAAGGAAATCACCATTTTCAATATAAATGGAAGAATAGTAATAAAATATTGGTAGATACCATATTTGTTGGACATAAATACATTCATAATGAATTGATTTTGCCAATCCAAGATTTGAAAAATAATAATATCTTGAATTGGTCAATTATAAACGATCAAGGTGCTTTGACGGATAATCAAGGGATAAATTGGTTGGGATATAGTTATCCTAAAAAAACGAATTTAGAAGGGACTAAATCAGGTGACTACTGGTTAGATAATTCAAAGACATCCGCTAAAATTAATTTAACAATAAACAACCATAAATTAACTAAACCTGTTGTATTTACACTTGGTACAAATCCTATCTGGGGTACCCCAACCTTGGATGGTTTGGGGAATTGTAAGGTGTTAATCCCTAATACATCAGATGGTTCTCAACAAGAGATAATTATAGCTGATGAAAGTGTAATTCAACCCATTACAATTATAAACCCTGTAAATGGTACAGGTACATTTATTGACTTTGATGCGATTAGTAGTGAAAGTGGAATCATCATGATTTATCCGAATGTATTGAAAAACAGTGCAGCTCAGTACGCTGCTTATCGAACTTCACCTGATGGAGGTAATCATAACGTTGTCTTCGCAAATGCAGAAGAATTATATATGCAATTTGGAGGAGGAATTCCTAAACATTTTATCGCTTTTCGTCGCTTCACACACAAGATGTATGTTCAAAGTTTAAATAAACCTCATGCTTTGTTGTTACTTGGTAAAGGAGTAAACAATAAAAGTTTACGTACTCAAAATATTTCAGGTGTTGGTAATGTTCAAAATAACAGTGCTATTTCCATTTTACCAACTTTTGGTTATCCTTCATCGGATAATGGTTTTACTGCAAAATTAGAAGGTAATATTGCACCTTTACTAGCAACAGGACGAATTTCCGTAAATACGGATGAGGATTTATTAAACTACCTTTCGAAAATTAAAGAATACGAAAAAGAACAAGATCAGTCATCTGTTTATAATTCCGCAACGAAGGATTGGCAAAAACATGTACTTCACATATCTGGTGGTAGTACAACTGAGGAGCAATTAAATTTTACTAAGTATTTGACTAATCTAGAAAAAATCATAAAAGGGAATAAATTTGGAGCCGATGTTTTTTCGTATATCAAGAAAAGTAGTGCGCCAATCGACCCTGTGAATTTGTCAAATATTGGTAAACGCATTGATGATGGACTATCTTTAATGACTTTTTTTGGTCATTCAAGTGCTTCAACATTTAGTGTAGCTATTCAAGATCCAAGTGAATGGAACAACAAAGGAAGATATCCTGTTGTAATAGCGAATGGTTGCGATGCAGGAGAATTGTTTTTGTCAAATACAACACTTTCAGAACGTTATGTGAATGCTGTGAATAAAGGAGCGGTTGGATTTCTTTCACCAGGTATTTTGTCCTATGATTCTTATTTAGATAAATATTCTACATTATTATATACTGAAATTGCTAAAAATAATTATGGTGAATATTTGGGGCGCCAAATTAAAAATACTATTTCAGCAATGTGTGTAAATGATCCAAATCATTTAAATGAAATTACGAGTTATGGTTTTATCTTAAATGGAGATCCAATGATCCGAGTTAATTACCATAATAAACCTGAGATTGAAATAACAAATCAAAGTATCACTATATTACCAAAAGAGGTTAATCTTTCATTAGATAGTTTAAAAATTCAAGTGGCTATTAAAAATTTAGGTCGTTCATTTACAGATACTGTGAATGTGGAGTTACACAGAAAAATGCCTAAAAGTAAATATGATTCTGTATATGTTAAACCTTTATTTGGATTAAATTACTTGGATACTATTTCGTTTAAAGTTCCATTACAAGCAAGTCTCTCTGCTGGATTGAATGATTTTAATGTGACGGTAGATATACCTTCATTTCTTCCTGAACAATATGATGAATTTCAAAATAATGAAGCTACTCACAAGGTATTGTTACAATTAGATGGTATCACACCAATCTATCCGTATGAATTTGCTGTAGTGCCAAGAGATAGTGTGGTTGTAAAAGCAAGTACGTCAAACCCTTTAGCAAAAGTTAAAACATATCGATTTGAATTGGATACGACAGATTCTTTTTTGAGTCCTTTTTGTAAATCTGCTACAGTTACAGGTTTAGGGGGAGTACAAGAAGTTTTTCCAACGGATTGGCGTAATAAATTCTCAAATCAACCTGAAAAATTAATTTGTACAGATAGCACGGTTTATTTTTGGCGTGTAGCTGTAGATAGTAGCTCATTAATATGGAATGAAACTTCTTTTCAATACATTGCAGGAAAAATTGGTTGGGGTCAAGCACATTTTTTCCAAGGAAAAGAAAATAGTTTTTCGGGATTAATTTATGATCGAAAAGATAGACTAAGAAATTTTGATACGATAAGCAAGAAATTAGAAATTCAAGTATATGATAGTCCTAGTAATCAGGATCAATATAAC
>CANGOA010000180.1 GCA_947455255.1 Flavobacteriia bacterium
AATTGTGTACCATCTGCATTGAATTTGGAGATGGAAATATCAATTCCAGGAATCAATTGATTTGCACCATTGTTTGTGTAATGGTAGACTGTTCCGCCGTGATAGGTAAGGTCAAATGCACCTGTTGTTGTTGGATATCCAATACCAAAAGAAATACCCCCAGCATATAAATTTCCTTTTTCATCTGGAGTAGCAGTGAATCCCCAGTTGTCGGAAGTCGCCCCGGTAAACGTGGAGAATATTAATTGCGGGTCAATGAACAGTTTTTGATTTGGGTTGTATCCATTAGGGAACTCATAGGAAATGATGTCGTTTTCCAAATGGAAATTAATAGTAACATCTGTTTTGTTACCGTTTTCATCGATGTTCCAAGCAAACAATTTTTGTTCAATAATTTCTCCAAAAGAATGAGCGTAGTGTAAATTTCCAATAGGATCGATTGAGATTTTATCCGCACCCGTTAATTTGTATTTAATTTGCGAAGGATCTTGATGAGGTTGTATGAAGAAAGAGTATTCGAGTATTGAATTGTGAGCATTTAGGAATAAATCGATGTTTGGATAGAAATTTTCATATGTTATTTCTTGGGTTGCATGGATATTCGATTTCCATTTAGTTGAATCATTACCAATATAGTAATTCGTATAGTGTTCGGAAGTTTCTTTCGATATGAAATTGGATGGATTCGCACCAATAAATTCTTGTTGAATCACATGGTTATGAATCGTTTTTGAATTTTTTGTTTCTGATTTTCTTTTTCCAAGATTTTCGTGATGGTGTTTTTGAAAAGACTCGTAAAAGTGGTAGGTGAAACGGTTATTCTCCAAGAAAAGTTTTCCATTTTGAACGTTTACTAGAAACTTGATATTGTTTTCCCATTGCCCTTTATTGGGATAGATCCAAATTTCTTGTTCTTGTGAGGACACAAAAAAAGTGAGTAGAAAAAATAAGGAACCAATTAAAACCTTCATTGAAATAAACTAGCTAACTAATTTATCGTTTTTTTTGGAATCGTGTTGTATTTTGGAGTGTGTTTGATGATTAATTTTTTGTGTAAATCTTTCGCTACGTATTCTGTTTGTGTCAAATGAAAGTCAATGCGAGTAATTTCTATACGCATGGTGATTGCTTTTTTGGATTTTGGAGTTTCTAGGTGAACCTCCACTTGTTTACGTATTTTTTTACTTTTTCCGATAAAAATGATTTGATCGGATTCGTTGTAGAATACATAAAGTCCAATTTTGTTAGGTAGTTCAGAAACCGCTTCGTGGTCCAATTTTGGATTCAGCGTATCCGGAGAAAGGTTGGAAGTGATTTGTGCTAGTAATAAATCTTGGTTTGTTTTGTATAGTAATTGAAATAGGATGGCTGTAGCATAAGCATCTCCACCTGCACGGTGACGACCTTTGATTTCGATTCCTAGTGCTCTAGTTATTTTTCCTAAGCCATACGATTCATACCCAGGGATTACCAAGCGCGAAGCTTTAACGGTACACATATTTGGTCTGGAAAACGATTTTCCAAGCATTCTAAATTCTGCGCGAATCATTCCGTAGTCGAAGCCAACGTTATGCGCAACAAAAATACATCCTTCCGAAAAAGCTTCAATCATCGGAGCGACCTCTGCAAACACAGGAGCATTTGCAACCATACGATCGGTGATGCCTGTAAGGTTGACAATGAAAGGAGGGATGGGAGTTTCAGGATTGATGAGCGTAACATATTCATCAATAATATTTACCCCATCACATTTGTACATCGCTATTTCAGTGATTTTACTGTTTTGAGGATTACCACCGGTGGTTTCTATGTCGACGATTACAAAATGCATAGAAACAAATGTAAACAAATTATTCCAAGTCTGTTTTTTCTGTGATTTTTACTCGTAAATTTGCAGCCTAAACAGATGAAATATGGTGCTTTTTTTAAGTGATGTTGCAGGTTCAGAGATACTATTGATTTTACTTTTCGTTTTGATTTTTTTTGGATCGAAGAGTATTCCAAACTTAGCACGCACCTTAGGAAAGACGATTCATCAGATTAAGAATGCTTCGGAAGATTTGCAACAAGAGATTAAGCAATCTGGGTTGGATATGAAAAAAGATATGAATTTTTCAGAGGTATTTAAAGATACTACAAAAGCAATTACAGAACCTATAGAAGAGAATATATACGAGATGGAGCAATCCATTCATACACCATCGAATGTTCAATCATATGCTGGACCTAAGAAAGTTGAGACGGAGATTAAGCCAGATCAACAGTTGGAGGGCGAAGCATAAATACAAATTACCCTAATTTTAGTTGTCAAAAAAGCATTTAGAATAGCTTTGTACTATTTTAAATTATCAAATTATTGTAATTTTTTGAAAATTAAATATCAAATTATTATAATTTTTTGAAAATTAAATATCAAATTATTATGTTTTTTTTGATATTTACTTGAGGATTACATAGATTTTTATTACATTTGAATGAGTAATAAAGTGTGTATGATAGCAAGAATTGGTCTGGAAGAGATTTCATCGTATTTATTTCAAGGAAAAGCGATTGTGTTATTTGGTGCGCGCCAAGTAGGGAAGACCTCTTTGATAAAAAAGGCAATCGAAAACTTCCAATTTGTATGGTTGAATGGAGACGAACCAGATACACAACAATTGTTAGATACCATTACGACCGATCGTTTGAGAATGATAGTAGGAGATGCAAAGATTTTGGTCATCGATGAAGCACAAATGATCCATAATATTGGTTTGTTGGTGAAGCGAATGGTGGATTCTTATCCAGAAATTCAAGTCATTGCTTCAGGAAGTAGTGCGTTTGAATTGGCAGATAAAACCAAAGAGTCTATGGTAGGAAGGAAAGAAGAAATGCGTTTGTTTCCATTGACATTTAAAGAAATGGTGAATCATACAAGTGTCGTTGAAGAGTTGCGCGCTATGCCTCATCGTTTGGTGTATGGATATTACCCAGAAGTTGTGACAAAACCAGGGAAAGAAGCCAGTATCTTGGATGATTTGACAGATGGTTTTTTATACAAGGACATTTTGAACCTAGAAGGAATAAAAAAATCGGCAATCTTACAACGCTTAGTTTTTATGTTGGCGTACCGTGTAGGTTCTGAAATCAGTTTGACATCTTTAGCAAATGAACTAGGGATAAGTCGATTGACCATCGAAAAATACATTGATGTGCTCGAGAAAAACTTTTTGATTTTCAGTTTGAAAGCCTATAGTAATAATCAAGATAACGAATTAAAAAAGGCGCGTAAAATCTATTTTTGGGATAATGGTTTGCGTAATCGTATTATAAAAAATTTCAATCCGATAGAGTTTCGGGATGATGTCGGGAAATTATGGGAAAATTATTTTATTAGTGAACGGATTAAGAAGTTAACCTACGACAAGCGTAGAGTAGAGACTTTTTTTTGGCGAAATACCCAGCAAGCAGAAATAGATTATTTAGAAATAGAAAATGATCGTATTGATGCTTATGAAATGAAATACAATCCGAAGCAGAAAGCGAAGTTCACGAAATCATTTACAGAGAAATATCATCCAGCGAGTACGCAGGTGGTGAATTCGAGTACGTTTTGGGAGTTGTTGATGTGAGTTAATAAATGATCTCAACAAAAGGGTTGGGATTATTTCGTTGTTTTCTACTTTCAATAAAATGTTTCAGTTCTCGCAAGCGAAGTTCGTGGGTACCCAATCCGATTTCGGCTCTACGTTTGTTTACGTCTTCTTCTGTTATATTCTTATTTAAGGACATCATAAATTTTAGATTCCAATACCATTGACTGTAATAATCATTATTACCTGAATTACTTGCCCTAAAATCATGGAAATCTGCAAATTGTTTTGGGTTCAGATTACCTTTTTTTATTTCTTCGATTAAAAAAGTATCGTCTAAACTTCTGTTTTTACTGTAATAATGAATTAGAATGAGTCTGACCATAAAGGAATTATAATGTTCTTCTCGGAACTTATGGTGCATGTATTTCTCGTCTACACCAATTAATTTTTCTCCTGGATAACCATATTGGTTGATGAGCGGAACAAGTTCAATTTCGACTATTTTTTCTAATTCCTTGTACCACCTACGTTTGATGAGTGGCTTACACAATAAGTTCCACCACTGAAGTTCGTGTCTATCGCGCCAAAGTTGGTCACGGTCGTGCAATTCGTTAATCTTTTTTCTTAATTCCCAGTTTACGGATTTTGTGTAAATAGCATGTAATGAATCATAATTAGCACTAAACGCATTCCATTGGGGTTTCGTTTTTAATAATTTCAAGGTTTTCTCGGTTTCGATTTGATTCATTTTTAACCCGTGTTTGATTGCTCTTTCAGCAAAATAAAAAGCCAAGGTATCGATATTGATAGCAATGGCAGATTGACAAGCAGACACACAATTTCCTAAAAACACAAAATCGTAGTTTTGAAATAGATCGTAATA
>CANGOA010000181.1 GCA_947455255.1 Flavobacteriia bacterium
GTGTATAACAGGTGTTAGGCGACAACGGGCGAAAAGTACTGTGCCTGTTAGCCCGCTGTCGCCTAGCACCAAAACGTTGTGCGCAACCGCTCGAAATTAACGCTTCGGGCTTGGGCGACATCGACAATCCTAAAATTTTTACTTCGATTTTAAATCACGAATGATAACAACAAAAAACGAAAATCTTAAAAAATGAATAAAATATTTAAAATTGGAATTCCATTAATATCACTATTAGGCATTATTACTATGTATATATTTGATAATAAAAACATTGGAACTTTAATATTGTTTTTTTACACACCATTACTACTTATATATTCAGTATTAATGTTTATTAAAGAATCTAATTCTACTAAACTAAAATTTAGAAAAATATTTGTTGCTTTAATAATAACAAGTTTAATAATTACTCTACTATATCTAATATCAATTTTCTTCGGTAGTATTTTCAGCGGTATTTTAAAGATATCTGGAATTTATTTAAGCATTATAAATTTAATTTTTAGTGTGATTTATTTTTCTGTAAACAATAAATCAATAACATCAAATTTTACTTACGAACTTGTTGTTTTGTTATTTCCTTCAATTATTTTTATTTGGTCTGTTGTTCCTTACAATTTACCTCCACAGTTAAGCGAAGATTACATGAAATTAATTTCTATATCTAACCAAAATCTTGAAAAAAACAATAAAATATTAATTGAAAACAATATGAATTTGAATTCATTAAAAGAATTAAATGATATTAAAAACTTTAAAAATGAGTTAATTAAATTGTCAGGAGGATATATTGTGAAGAATGGACAAAAAAGATTAGCTTCATTTTATGATAAAAGTGCTTATTATGAAGTTCAGAACAATTTAAAACTATTACAAAAGTTAAATATTAACCAAAAGCTAAAAAAAATGATCTTGGAAGTTAAAATTTCGGGCGACGCAGTTTTTATTTTAACACAAATTGAAAATGAAATTATCCTCAATAGTTGTAATAACTGACAAATTAAACTCATTAGAAAAACATAACCTGAAAAGCATAGTAGGTCGTGTGCTCACGGCAGCGCACAACAGGTGCTAGGCGACAACGGGCGAAATGCACTGTACCTGTTAGCCCGCTGTCGCCTAGCACCAAAACGTTATAGGGCAATGAAACGACGTACAAAACCCGAGCAGAATTAAAAGAAAGAAACGACAAAAAAAATGAAATTACTTACAAGAAGCATAACGATAATAATTGTTTTAAGTTTGACTTATTACATTTTATATTTTCTATATCAATTAATATTTGGCATCAAACATTAATATATATGAATTCAAACAAAACTATTCGAATTAAAAAAAATGACATTTAAACAAACCTATATTCTTTTAATTGCTTCTATTTTCATTTCGAAAATATATGGACAAACTGTCAAATCTTCAAATAAAACTTATTCAGATTTTAATATTGAAATCGATACAATAATCGAAAAGTGCAACCCTAAAATCCTTGACTTTTCAAGACATCAATTATTTATTGACACGACAAGAACATTTGAATATTATGACAAAGTAGAAAATTCAAATCCATTTAATTCTGAAGATATTAAAACAATTTCAAATGAATATTTAAAAGTTTTACACTCTGACACACAATTTCAAGTATTCAATTTCCAAAATTTTCCACGTTTATGGATTCCATTAAAAAAATATCAAGGAAATTTCATTCTTTACGATAGATGTGATGGTTCTGAAACCTATTATGGAATAACAGATTCATTACTTTATATTTTTGGAGTTCATGAATTTGACCTTAGAAAAATAAAAAATGTTAAAATGCTTAATAATAATGAAGTTGAAATTGAACTTGAGAAATATAAAAATGACAAAAATACAATTCCGTTAACCTTAAAAATTCAGATGACTTCAAATAAAGACATTTACACTTTAACAACAAATTTGTTTGGTGACATTACGACAATTAATGTTATTCCTAATTTTAATGTGAGAAATTTTAATGTATTAGTAAATCATTGCCCAATAAATAAAGTAATTGAATTTGACAACAAACTTGAAAAATAAAAACGCCCTATAACAGGTGTTAGGCAACAACGGGCGAAAAGTACTGTACCTGTTAGCCCGCTGTCGCCTAGCACCAAAACGTTATATGCAACTATGAATTCTCACTTCGGGCTAAAATTATAATTAAAAATAAAATTGAACGCTTCATCAACAAAAACTGACAATGAGATTTACAAAAACTCTACTAATTTCAATATTCTTCTCTTTTAATCTATTAGGTCAAGAATGCATACATAAAAATCTTTCTGCCAATTTTGATTTTAAAATTAATCTTAAAAGAATCAAGACATCAGAGGAATTTGGAGATTCTTGTTTAGTGACATTTACAATAAGTTCAAAAGACCAAAAAGTCAATCAACAATTAACCTTTGGAACACCATATTTATATGAAGATGTTTTTAAAAATTGTGAAAATGTAAGATCATATAAAACAGGTGTAAATAAAAACAATGATGTTGCCGACAATGACTATGGAGATTTAATAATAGAAGACTTCAACTTTGATAGTTTGGACGACTTTGCAATAAAAAATAATTCTGGTGGAAACGGTGGACCTACCTACTCTTTTTACGTTCAAAATAAAAATGGGCAATTTGAATTAGACAACTTTTTGACGAATAATATGGAATTCTATCCTAGTATTATCAATAAAAAGAAAACAACATTAACGACTTTTGTACATGCTTCTGCCTATGAAATGTGTAAAAAAATATATTTGTATGACCTTGATAAGAAAATATGGGTATTAAAAAAGAAGAGTTTTGTGAAACACATGTAAAAATAGCAGCATATAACAAGTGTTAGGCGACAACGGGCGAAATGCACTGTACCTGTTAGCCCGCTGTCGCCTAGCACCAAAACGTTATCTACAACTGCTCGACAAAGAACTCACTTCGGGTCTGGGGAATTCGATAAGATTTAAAAACTCACTTCGAAACCAATTAACATAAAACAATTATTATGAAAAAAATAAATGAACTTAAAATCAAAGCTCACAATCTAATTTTCATATTTATAACTATCGAAATAATAATTCAAATTTTGGAATCTATATTTATTTCAAAAAACTTTAGCATATTTTTATTAAAAAGTGTTTTACCATATTCAAGTATGGTTATTGGTGCTGGATTTTTAATCAAATACAATTTTAAAATAGCTTCAATTGTTTTTATTATTCCCGTCATAGTTCAATCTGTTGTTTATTATAAATTTTGGATAAGCCCTTCACCGATAAACAACACTTTTGAAAAAATAAATGAACTATATATCTATTTTTTCAATATTATAATAGTTTATAATATTTTTAAAACCCAAACTGATAGAATTGATTAGAACTCTTCTATACTTTGAATATTAAAAAAAAATAAGAATCAAATCAGTACTTTAAAATGAGTAATTCAATATATTTACAAAATATTATTGATGTTAAATAAACTTGACTCCTTTTTCTTTATGTAGGCGAGAAAGGCGAAGCCGTAAGTAAATCAAAAATAGTTATTAGCTACAAAAATCGTGCACTCACTGCATCACCTAACACAAAAACGTTATCTGCAAATGCTCGAAGTTGACGCTTCGAAATAAAGTGAATCTTAAAACTGACATTTTGAACTTCGAAATGAAAAAATAAAATTGAAAAAAACACAATGAATGATGAAAAATTAATACCTGAATTGTCTGAATGGCGAAAATTAAATGGTTCTGACTTTTCAATTGAAGATTGGATAATTAGTGAAGGAAATATTAATTTTTCTATAGGTTATTCTTTACTTTTTTGGCCTGAATTCATAGAATTTGAAAATTGGAGAAGATCTGAAAACATAAAAAATTATGCTCAAATTGAATCCGTTTTAAATCACATTCACATTATAGATTTATTTGGAACTGATGAAAAGAAAGACGAAGTAAATTACGAACAAATAATGTTTTTAGGGAATAAAATTTGTGAAATGTACAGAGCCAAACTTCAATTTGAATATCCAGAAAAAGAGTTCATATTTGAATTTAATGGTTTTGTCAGACATTTGCCTTTAGACGAATATGAAATAACTTTTTACCAAAATAACAATCTAACAGTAGATATCAATTAAAGATTATTATAAAAATTTTAAATATCAAAAAACAAAAACCATAATATGCATTGTGCTCACAGCTATAGATAACAGGTGTTAGGCAACAACGGGCGAAAAGCACTGTACCTGTCAGCCCGCTGTCGCCTAGCACCAAAACGTTATACACAACTGCTCGAAGAAGATCTCACTTCGGGCTTGGGGAAATTAAGAAACTAATAAATTTATCTACAAAACATGAAACTATTAACTAAGAGAATTATTATGCTATCAATAATATTGGTTTCATTTAATTTATATTCTCAATCAACA
>CANGOA010000182.1 GCA_947455255.1 Flavobacteriia bacterium
AATTTAGGTCCTGTATATGGATATCAATGGAGATCTTGGCCGGATGGTAAAGGTGGAACAATTGACCAAATTACAAACCTAATCGATCAAATAAAAAAGAATCCAAATTCTCGTAGATTAATGGTGTCTGCTTGGAATGTAGCGGATGTGGATAACATGGCTTTACCTCCATGTCATTCATTATTTCAATTCTACGTAGCGGATGGAAAATTAAGTTGTCAATTATACCAACGTAGTGCAGATACTTTTTTAGGTGTTCCATTCAATATAGCTTCCTATGCTTTATTGACGATGATGGTAGCACAAGTTTGCGACCTGCAAGTAGGAGATTTTATCCATACGTTTGGAGATGCGCATTTGTACAACAATCATTTAGAACAAGTGAAATTGCAGTTGACGCGCGATTTCAGACCACTTCCAACCATGAAAATCAACCCAGAGGTGAAAAACATCTTTGATTTTAAATTGGAAGATTTTGAATTAACCAACTACGACCCACACCCACACATCAAAGGTGCAGTCGCAGTTTAGTCTCCCCCTTCGAAGGGGGATTAAGGGGGATGACTATTTGCAGAATTTATTTTTCAAATTGAAATCTTAACTTTAATCTTTTTAGATCTATATCTCATATATCATGAAATTTTCTTTAATCGTAGCCATGGACAGCAACCGAGGAATCGGTAAAGACAATGACCTAATGTGGCATTTACCTGCTGAAATGCGTTTTTTTACAACCACGACCAAAGAACAAATTGTCGTGATGGGAAGAAAAAATTACGATTCGATTCCAGAGAAATACAGACCACTTCCAAACAGAGAAAATGTGGTGCTTAGTCGTAATGCTAATTTTGACGCAGGCTCCTGTAAAGTGTTTACTTCATTGAATGAATGCATAGAACACTTCAAAACGGAGTCTGAACGTAAATTATTTGTAATTGGTGGCGGACAAATCTACCGTGAAGCATTAGCACATGCAGATTTAAACGAAATGTTTATCACCTACATTGATCATGCTTTTGAACCAGATACTTTCTTTCCTGAATTCGATGAATCAGCATGGAACAAAGAGCAAGTATTGCGTTACGAAGCAGATGAAAAAAATCCACATGGATTTACTGTATTTCGTTATTGGATGTAATTATTACCTGTGAAAAATCTTTCTCTTTTTTTTAAGGGTGCTCTATCAATTTTGATTCTAAATGCATCAACCTCTATTTGCTTTACATCGTTTGATTTTGTTGCGTTAACTTTTAAAATGCACATTCCGACAGCATTTAGTATTAAGTTAATATTTACGTTGCTTATTGCAATATTGATTGCTTATTTGGTAAGTTATTCTCTTTGCAAACAAACCAAATTTAAAAATTGGATAATTACTTTTATAGTGGTAGAAATAATAAGAATTATTTCTTATTTGTTAATACCATTATATATTGGAATGAATAATTCGTCGAATTATTATTCTGAATATTTTATTTACAGCTCACAAGGTTTAGCTTCAATATTTAATACATGTTTTCTGTTTATTAAATTGCCGATATTTTTTGTTACATGTTATTTCTTTCTAAAAAAGAAAGCCTGGGAAAATTTGAAGTGATGTAATCAAATTCATTTTTTTTAGAAAAAAAGAGGTAATTACAACAATTTTTTCAATTGTTCTCTAAAGTTAGATAAATCGAAAATAAATTCTTGCTTATCATTTATAGATAAAGTAACATTGCCTTCTACAGCAACAATAATTCCATCTTTATCTAGAAAAATATTTTTAGGAAAATTAGTAATGATTTTTTCTAAAGGTTTTCTTGAATCTGCAACCTGTACAAAATTGAAAGGTTTTTTCTTTAAAAATTTTTGTAAAGCTTCTTCTTTATCCAACGTAATTGCGATAAATTTAACTTGCGTTGAAAATTCCTTTTGAAGTGTATTTAAACTTGGAATTTCCTCTAAACAAGGTGGACATGCGATAAACCAAAGATTGATTAAACTTGGTTTACCAATAATATTTTTTTCATGAATACTTGGAAACAATTCAAACGGAAATTTTTTTCCGATCATTGAATAAATAGGTTCACTCGCAAGATTTGATTTTACCTCCTCTTTTTCGTTTACATGTAAACCCAAAGTAAAGTATACGATAGTTGAATCAGTCGTTTGAATTGTTTTAAAAAATTCTTCTGAAAGGGTAGCATCAGGAATTAACTTTTTAAAGTCATTTATATAAGATTCTTTGTGTGCTTTATATTCACTTTCATTGAAAGTTTTGTTCCCTTGACGATAATATTTAGCAGTTTCTCAAACAAATAATTAAGGTGAAATTACAATAATGACCGCTTACTCAGAAAACTGACCAGTAGTAGTTTTATCAAAATTGACCGCATACATTTGTCTCAAGAAATTTAATAATATTTAAAAAATTAAGAAATGAAAAAGATTGTAATGTCAGTTTTAGTATTAACCATGGTTAATTATGGTTTTGGACAAAAGAGGAATAACAACGATATCACATATACAAAATTAGCAACTTACGAGTGTGACGGGGTAGAAAATGCTTATCAACTTGTAGTTACTCAACAAGATAATATTATTACTAAACAACGAGGTTATTCAATTTCGGTTCAAGATTTAGAAGTTAAACCTTTAAGATTCTTTTCCACAGAGGAATTTTTAAAATTAGCAAAATGGAGTCCAATTTCACCGTATGTACAAATTGATAATTATGGAAAAATGTTTTTGACAAATTCTATTAAATACCCAAAAGCCAAATCAGCAGATGGACCACATATTGAAGGAACTTTTTGGTCAGCAGAAAAAACTGCACAATTTTGGCTTGGAACAGGAAAAGAAAAAGTAGTAATTGACTATAGTAGTTATATTGTAGACCATTGTGGTAAAACTATTGAAGAAGCATTATGGGTTTATAATTTTATTCATAATTTAAAAGGAGTCAATCAATTAACTTGTAATACTGAAAAGGAAGTGCTTTTTGAAAAACCAGAACTTGGAAATGATGAAACAGCTAATTTATTAAATGATTGGTTTTCTGATTTATCTAAAGATATAAATGAACCTTTAAAATCTAAAGTAGATGCATTTAAAAAAACATATATTCAAAATTTTAATACTATAAAAACTAATCCAAATCCTGTAATTACTGTAAAAAAAGTAAATGGAATTTGTAATAATAATTTGTCGATACCTTCAGGTATTACTGATAAATCTGGAGTTTTTCATAAATTTAATACAATTAAATGGTCAACAGGTGAAAAAACAAGTACAATAACAGTAACTGAAAATAAGGCATACTCAGTAAGCGTTTCATCTGATTTAGGTCTTGGATATGCCACTATTAATGTAACAAATAATCCAACCATTACAATTGGTTCTCCATTAGAAATACTTATTGGAGTATCACCACTTTCAATTAATGATTACTCCAAAAATGTTAAAAAAATTACATGGTCAACGAAAGAAACTACAACTACAATTGTTCCAAAAACAAGTGGACAATATTTTGTAAATATTGAGACTACGTGTGGAAATTTTAAATCAAATACGATAACTATAACACCACCCGTCATTTTTACACATGGAAATGCTGCTTTAGGTTTTAGAAAAAAAGATAATACCTCTATACCTTCTTTAATTTCAAACATTTACCCTAACGTAGTAACAGATAAATTAAATATTAGTATTCCTGTTGAACATACATTACAATCAGCTAAAGTTTATGATTTAATGAATAATGTTGTTGGTACTTCTGTTTATACAAACAACAATAATTCTGAAAGTATTGACCTGTCTCACTTAAATGCTGGAAATTACATCATCGAAATTGAAGGTTCTCACGGAACAGAAAGACACCGTATCGTAAAAGATTAATAGGTTTAATTTTAGATTAATACACAAGGGGGATGTATCTTAAAGGTACATCCCCTTTTTTGTTTTTCTCACGACTTATTAACATCACTTTATCTTCCTTTACATTTTCCGTATCTTCGCTCTCCCAATAATTCCCTATGATTGTTTGTATAGCAGAGAAACCAAGTGTCGCACGTGATATCGCCAAAATAATCGGCGCTACACAGGCTAAGGACGGCTATATGGAAGGAAATGGGTACCAAGTCACGTGGACCTTCGGACACTTGTGTACGCTTAAAGAACCACAAGACTATACCGAAAAATGGAAGTTCTGGCGCTTGGAAGATTTACCAATGGTTCCTACGAGCTTTGGGATCAAACTCATCGACCAGCAATCCTCCAAAAAACAATTTCATACCATCGAACGTTTGGTGCAAAACTGTACAGAGGTTATAAACTGTGGGGATGCCGGGCAAGAGGGAGAATTAATTCAACGTTGGGTATTATTGAAAGCAAAATGCAATGTTCCAATCAAACGTTTATGGATTTCTTCCTTGACAGAAGAAGCAAT
>CANGOA010000183.1 GCA_947455255.1 Flavobacteriia bacterium
GGTGTTGAAGAAAGCGAAGTAACAAACGAAGCAAGCTTCACAAACGATCTAGGTGCTGATTCACTAGATACAGTAGAATTGATTATGGAATTTGAAAAAGAATTTAACATCGCTATTCCAGACGATCAAGCTGAAACTATTCAAACTGTAGGTGACGCTGTTTCTTACATCGAGAAAAACGTAAACTAATAAAAACGTATTAACAAACAAAAGACATTCTGTATGGAATTAAAGAGAGTTGTTGTAACAGGTTTAGGTGCTCTTACCCCTATTGGTAACACAGTTACTGAATATTGGGATGCTTTATTGGCAGGTAAAAGTGGGGCAGCAATTATCCAGCAGTTCGATGCGTCTTTGTTTAAAACACAATTTGCGTGCGAAGTGAAAAACTTCAATGCGGAAGATTTTATCGACCGTAAGGAAGCACGTAAAATGGACCAATTTGCTCAGTATGCTATGGTTTCAGCTTCTGAAGCCGTAGCAGACTCGGGCTTATTAGATGCCAATCCAAATTTGGATAAAATTGGTGTGGTTTGGGGTTCTGGAATCGGAGGATTAAAAACGTTTCAAGATGAAGCGGAAAATTTCTTCGGTGGAGATGGTACTCCTAAATTCAACCCTTTCTTTATCCCAAAAATGATCTCCGACATTGCTGCGGGATTAATTTCTATTAAATATGGTTTCCGTGGACCAAACTACGTAACTGTTTCTGCATGTGCTTCTGCGAGTAACGCAATTATTGATGCATTCAATTTAATTCGTTTAGGTAAAGCACACGCTATTGTTACTGGTGGTTCGGAAGCAGGTGTAAACCAAATGGGAATGGGTGGATTCAATGGTTTAAAAGCATTGTCTACACGTAATGATTCTCCAGAGACTGCTTCTCGCCCTTTTGATGCTGACCGTGATGGTTTTGTATTAGGAGAAGGTGCTGGTGCCATTATTTTAGAAGAATACGAGCACGCTGTTAAAAGAGGTGCTAAAATTTATGCAGAAATTGCCGGAGGTGGACTTTCTGCTGATGCATACCACATGACTGCACCACATCCTGATGGGATTGGAGCACGTAATGTAATGATTTCTGCTTTAGAAGATGCTGAAATGCAACCAGAAGAGGTTGATTACATCAACGTTCACGGGACTTCTACACCATTAGGTGACATTGCTGAAACAAAAGCAATTGCGCAAGTTTTTGGAGAACATGCTTACAACTTAAATATTAGCTCAACTAAATCAATGACTGGTCACTTATTAGGTGCTGCTGGTGCTATTGAAGCAATTGCTTGTATTTTAGCTGTAAAAAATGATATTGTTCCTCCAACAATTAATCACTTTACAGATGATCCAGAATTAGATAATAAGTTAAACTTTACTTTCCATACTCCTCAAAAGAGAACGGTTAATGTTGCTATATCTAACACTTTTGGATTCGGTGGACACAATACTTCTGTGATTGTAAAAAAATTCAAAGGATAATCTTTGCTTCGCAAACTTTTTACTAGTTCTCAAAAACGTTCGGAAGATGAGTTGCGTTTAACTCGTTTTATGATCGATCAATTTGGTTATAGACCGAAAGATATTTCCTATTTTAAAGTTGCTGTTACGCATAAATCTGTGCTAAATAAAGGACATTATTTAGAATCAAACGAACGATTAGAGTTTTTAGGTGATTCTATCTTAGGTTCCGTAATTGCTGAATGGTTATACCTAAAATTCCCAAACGAAGATGAAGGGTATTTAACGCAACTTAAATCGAAAATAGTAAGCCGTAAAATTCTATCCGAAATCGCTGAGAAACTAAAAGTGCGCACCGTTATCAATTACCAAGAAGGTCGTTCGATGAATATCGCAACGATTGAAGGTAACTGCATTGAAGCTTTATTTGGCGCGATGTATTTGGATGGGGGGTTTGAAGCTGTTAAAACGAGTATTACCAAGTTTATTTTTGGAAAATATGTGGATGTAAAAAAATTACTAGCGGAAGAAATAGATTTTAAATCAAAGTTATTGATTTTATGTCAACGCAATCGATGGGAATTAGATTACCAAATCCAAAACGAAGCGCAATCATCAGTCAATCACACGTATGAAATTAGAGTTTATATTAATAAAGAAAAATACGGTTTAGGAATTGCCAATTCTAAAAAAGAGGCAGAACAAATAGCATCGAAAGAATCCTTAAGTTTATTAAACGAAATGTGATTAATATAATGCAATCATAACATCTTTTCTCTTATAAAAGAGTAAATTCGTTTCATCGAATGATAAAGAAAAAGAAACATACCCTTGAATTTGATATCGATTATGATTACGATATGATTGGAATTTGTTCTCCAAACAATGATTATCGTATCGTATGGGCAATGAATGAATTACTGAATATTCGCTTAGAAAAATCCGTAGAAGATTTTATCATTGTCAATCAAAAAGGCGAGAAAAAATCAGAACATCCATTTTATCAATTTTCGGATGAAGAAAATTTTTTAGAACTGTTTTTTATAAAAAACAAATTTGAAGGAAAATATTTAATTCCTGAGAATAAACAAATTGATTATTTTTTCTTTTTATTACACAATCAGTTATACAAAATTCCAGACTTAATAACTAAATTAAAGACAATTTCAACAATTCACGGAGCATATGAATTTGACCCAACAGACTTTGCCTCAACTGAATTTATAATATTTGAATAATATGAAAAAAACAAAAATAATAGCAACTATAGGACCTGCTTCATCAGATCGTGAAGTGCTTAAACAAATGATACTTGAAGGAGTAAATGTATGTAGGTTAAATTTTTCTCATGGTGCATACGAACAACATGAAGAAGCAATTAAATTGATTCGGTCACTAAATGAAGAGCTTAACGTAAATACTGCAATTTTAGTAGACTTACAAGGTCCAAAAATTCGTGTAGACGAAGTTGAAAATAATGGTGTATTACTTGAGAAAGACCATATTATTTCTGTTACAACAGATAAATGTATTGGTACATCAAACCACATTTCAATAAATTACAAAGACCTTCCAAAAGATGTAAAAGTTGGGGAGAAAATACTTTTAGATGATGGGAAATTATGCTTAGAAATCGTAGAAACAAATGGTATAGATAAAGTAAGTTGTAAAGTAATTCATGGAGGAATTTTATCTTCCAAGAAAGGAGTAAACTTACCAAATACTAAGATTTCTTTACCATCCTTAACTGTTAAAGATAGGGCTGATTTAGAATTTGCTTTGGAACAAAATGTGGATTGGGTAGGATTATCATTTGTAAGAAATGCGCGAGATATCATTGAATTAAAACACATTATTGCTGAAAAAGGAGCTAAAGCGAAAGTTATCGCTAAAATTGAAAAACCTGAAGCCATTGATGATATCGATGAAATAATTGCGGCAAGTGATGGATTGATGGTTGCTCGAGGAGATTTAGGAGTAGAAGTTCCTTTTCAAAATGTACCTTTAATCCAAAAGATGTTAATTAAGAAATGTATGGAACATGCTAAACCAATAATTGTGGCAACACAGATGATGGAAAGTATGATAACCAATGCTTCACCAACTCGAGCTGAAGTCAATGACGTTGCAAATGCAGTTTTAGACGGGACAGATGGAGTAATGCTTTCTGGCGAGACTTCAGTAGGTGCATATCCGATTGAAACGATTCGTGCAATGACGAACATCATCAAGGAAATGGAAACGTTTGAAGGGATTTACCACAAAGAAGTTTCTCCAAGTAAAACGAATCCTCGTTTTATTTCTGATTCAATCTGTTTTAATGCGTGTAGATTAGAACAACGAGTAGAAGCTGATGCAATTATCACTATGACATTCTCGGGATATACAGCATACAAAATCGCTTCACAAAGACCAAAAGCACCTGTATACGTATTTACATCCAATGAGCAAATCTTAACACAGTTAAATCTTGTTTGGGGCGTTAAAGCGTTTTACTATGATAAACATTTTAGTACCGATCATACAATTGCGGATATCAAGTACATTTTACGCAAAGAAGGATTATTGAAAAATGGTGATTTAGTTATCAATATTGCTGCGATTCCTTTGGAAGAAGACGGAAAAACGAATATGTTGAAATTAAGTTACGTAGAGTAATATCAAAAATTCAATGCATAAAAAAGGGCGGTTTCAATCAGAAATCGCCCTTTTTAATTTATTAGTTGTCTAGTCCTGAAATAGCGATACATAATTTTTATCGTTATGGAAAAAGCAGAAAAAGTCGTTTATGAAAAACGCACCCAAAGTGATTACTCAATGAGTTTCAAACTCCAAGTCGTTCAAGAAATAGAACACATGGAGATATCAGTAA
>CANGOA010000184.1 GCA_947455255.1 Flavobacteriia bacterium
CAAAATTCATCAGTTAAATAGAAAATTTCGGTAATTTTATCTTGAGTGAAATACATAATTTTAGTTTAAATCATTAATTGTTAGCACATTAAAGATACTAAATGTATTTCACTTATTTTTCTTGTTTTAAATTATTTTACTGACAATCAAATTGTTAACAATCGAACTGAGGTTTCTAATCTAATTTCTGGGTTAATAGCATATAGTTTCTTTCCTAAAAAACCAGCTATTAAATATGACGTAAAAATCACTGATCAGATAGCACTTTTTTAATCGAACTGAGGTTAATATGTAAACCCATTTGAAATTCTGTTTCAAACCACTTATTTATAAATTGAGAGTTTAACAATACTAAAATTGTTTTAAACTCAAATCCTTGATTTACTTTATGTATTAAATTTAATGTGTCATTTGCTAAAATAGGTTCATCACAATAACAAGCATTTATTTTTTGTGAAATATCTTGGATATAAATTTTTGGATTTAGAAAATTTTCAAGTATTCTTGGTCTTCCTCCTGCTTTTTGTGTAATTAAATTAGGAGCATACCATATCCATTCAACTGGATTCGAATAAAAATATCTTGAAATATTTCTTCCTCTCAAAATTGGGTAACATTCATTATTTATTTTAGTATCAAAGATGAATCTTTTATCATCACTTGTTTTGATTCCAAGAGAGAAATCAGCTATTTCTGATAAAGGGATTGTTTTTACTTTTATTTTAAGTTTTGGTTCGAATGAAAATGTAAAGCTACTTGTATTTTTTATTCTATCATAGGATAATTTATTTCCTAAGTCACAAAAATTGTGAGCTATATATGATTTTAAACTTATTAAATTATAATTAACTTGAACCTTAGAAAAAATTAAGATAATAGGTGTAACGGTTGCATCAACAAAAATGTTATTTGGTAACTTAATTAATTCATGAATTTTAGTGTTTTTGATAAGAAACTCTCGAAATTTTGAGAAACTCTCAGTACTTAACCATGAATTTGGAAAAATATAACTTAATATTGAATTTGATTTAAGAAGGTAAAACCCTTTTTCAACGAATATGCTATATAAATCTGATTTATTTTTTACAGTTTTATATTTTGTTTGATAAAAATCTCTTTCTGAGCTATTATCAATATTAACTATATTCACATATGGCGGATTCCCAATAATCACATCAAATCCACCTCTCGCAAAAACTTCCGGAAATTCTTTCTCCCACGAAAAGGCCTTCTCTCCTGCAACCTCGAGGTCGTCAATCAAGGAGTTTCCGCATTTAATATTGTTGTTTAACGAATTCAGTTTTCTACCTTTTTGGGCAGTACGCAACCACAAAGAAAGTTTCGCAATTTCAATACTTTCATCGTTTAAGTCAACACCGTATAGGTTGTTCTCCAAAATACTGTTTTCCACGTCACTCAACACCAAACTATCGCCCATTAATTTGGCTTGCAATTCGTCAATGTAGGTGTGTTCTTCAATTAAAAATTCAAGTGCTTGGTTCAAAAATGCTCCCGAACCACAGGCTGGGTCGCAAATGGTCAATTGCAACAACCATTCTCGGTAGGTAGTCAGTTTGTCAAGTAAGGCTTTTTTCGTCTTTGTTTGCAGGTTTTTCTCCGTATGGTATTCCTCTTCAATAAGTTGTAATTCCTCTTTTTTCTCCGTACACAATTTCCCTACGGTATTGTCCACGATGTATTTGGTAATGTATTTCGGAGTATAAAAAACGCCGTCTTTTTTACGTTTCGTTTTGGTTTTATCCACTACATTTCCTTCAATTTCAGACTTGATCTCGTCGATTTCATTGAGGGAGTTTTCGAAAATATGTCCCAAAATGTTAACATCCACTTCACTCTGAAAATCGTAATCACTCATTTTATGCGTATGCTCGTATAAAAGTTGGTCATTAATTTTCAAGTTGTCTAAAAATTCATCGTTTTTAAACAAACCTCCATTGTATGCAAAGATTTCATGGGTTTCTTCAATGGCTTCGCCTGTTTTCTTACCAAAAGCAGGCAATGTAACTTTTGCACCTTCGTTTAAGTCGTGAAAATACATCACATAACGATCATATAAAGAAACCGGAATACGCATTTTCTGCAAGTTTTCCCATTCTTTGTTGATGCGTCGTATCAAGTTAGTAGGTAATAACAAACGGTCTTCTGCGAAAAAGATAAATAGAAAACGGTCTAATAATTTTTGTGTCTTTTTGAACAATAACAATCTGTCGTGTTGCGGATTTAATTCCACTAAATTGTTGTACAATCCACGTTTAAAAGCAGAATAATCGTTGTAAAGTTGCTTCGTAATCGCATTTTCTTTCGAAACGGATTGATTGAGTAAGTTCGTTGGTAGGTTGTTCGAAATACTTTCCCAGTCTAAACAGCAATACAACACCGTAAATTCATCCTTGGTCAAGGTAAACAAGTTAAACTCTTGGTATTGTGTCGTATTATCAATGTAAAAACGTAATTTCTCAAAATTAGAGGTAATCACATAGTTACAACCTGGTTGGTTCGTTTTATATCCAAACGCTTGTGACTCAATCTTTGCTAAATCGGTTGTATCTGTTCCTTTCAATTCAATCACTCCTATTGCCTTTCCATCGATAACAATGGCGCCGTCTACTTTTTTGCTATTGGTAATGTTTTTAAGTTCGGTTGTTAAGTTAAAATGCTCGGCAGGATTTAGTGTATACCCAAATATGTTTACAAACAAATCTCTAAAAAATCCTTCTTGGTATTGTTCTTCTTTGCTTTTACGGATATTTTGTTGAATCGTAGCGTTTAAAAAATGTAATTGAAACTTTTCCCATTTCTGAGAAATCACCGCATTGTCTAATGTTTCAATGTGTTTTTTGAGTACCGATTGTTGAAATAATGCCATATTCTTAGTCCTTGATTTTTAGAAATCTAAAATAATTAAAAAGCGATGATTTACTTGTAGTTGCGTAAACTACTTTTAAACAACTTATTCATCGGAAAAACTACTTGCAAATACCTCACATTCCTTAATATTCTCTAAAAATTTATCATACACTTCCGGAAAGTCATTCGAACCGTCCGAGTTTTTTTGTTTTTTTTGAAACATGCGAATCATTTCCCATTGTGTGCCGTCACAAGCAGGTTGGAAATAGTCTTTCTTCCATTTGGAGGTAGTTATAAATGTTTCGAGTTTGACTTTTAGTTGCTTTGGGAGTATGTTGACTAGTTGAGGTATTTTAATAGTATCGTCTTTTCGATACGATTGGTCGTACAGCGATTTGTAACGGTTATACATTAATATGCCATCCAAATATCGAATTTCTTCAATTTCTGAATCATATCCCCCTTGATGAAAATGAAAACCAACATTGCCTTCCGATTGAGATGTTGCTAAGAAGTCTTCGGTTAGTATCTGCTTAAACTTTTCTGGTAATTGGTAAGGTGTTTTAAAGTCAAGTTTATCGATTAACTTTCTGTCGAGGTATCCCATTCCATCCTTACGATAACTGATGCAACAGGTTTTACATCCCCATTTCGGCTGATCATCAAAAATACAACAACCTCCAATGATGATTCTGCCGAACATTAAATCCTCTTTAATTGCTTCATAATTCGGTTCTCCATACATCCACCGCGCCATTGGTTCCTTGCACACCAAACATTTTTTGCGATTGTCTTTCATAGTTTACATACTTTAAACCTCAAAAATACAGTCGCAGAACGTAATTTATTTATGTTGTAAAGATAAAAACCCCATCACACCATTTTTACACAAGTAAATTACTACATTTTCACATTAAAAAATTGCTACATGAACCAATTGCTACATTTTCACATTAAAAAATTGATACATTAACCTTACCAAATCTCCACAAATTTCCCTGTCCCATTGCGCATTGCGTCTCCTTCTCTCACCTCAAACGCATCAAAAAATGCAGGAATATTTTTTAACGGACCATTTACACGGTACATACCTGGACTATGTGGGTCGTTTAACAAACGGTTTTTCAATTCTTGTTCAGTGTACGTGATTTTAAATACTTGCGCCATCGCGATGAAGAAACGTTGTTCTGGGGTAAAGCCAAAACGTTTTTTGCCAGACTTAAATTCCTTAGTTTTCGTGTACGCTTGGTAAGCCAATAATATTCCACCAAGATCGGCGATGTTTTCTCCCATGGTTAGTTCTGGGTTGACACAGTGTTCTGGGAAAGGGCAGAAGCTAGAGAAAGTTTCGCCATAGATTTTTGTTTTGTCTTCGAATTTCTTTTTGTCGCTTTCGGTCCACCAATCGGAGAAACTTCCGTCAGCTGCAAATTTCGCTCCGACATCGTCAAATCCGTG
>CANGOA010000185.1 GCA_947455255.1 Flavobacteriia bacterium
GGTAGGTATCACTTACCATTAAGAAATTAAGGACGATTAGAATTGTGAGGCTTAGAGAAAATTAAGTAGTTAAATTTCGTTTTACTCAATGGTGTAAATTTTAAATTTCAAATTAAAAAGCTGAAAATACTGACTAAATAAATAGTAACAAACCCTATAAAAAACATTATAGGAAATCTATACTTTTTTGAGTAAATAAATTCTTTGTGATATTCATAAAATTTATCATTCTTGAAAAGAAATAAACTATTTAACACGAAAGCAATAAGTGATGAAATAATTGAAATTATTATAAGGTTATCAATTCTAAATTGAATACTACATTGAAAAACAGCGAGTAAAATATTAATAACTCCATAAATTGACAAAGTTATAAATCCACTAAAAAAATAAATAGAAATTCTCTCCTGCTTATACAATAGCAAAAAATTAGGGAAATTATTATCTAAATTCGATAGAAAAAACTTAAAACCTATTTTGAGTTTACTGAAATTAGAAATCCAACAAAAAGGGTTTAGATAAACTATAAGAATCTTTCTAAATTGATAATCTAGTAATCTAAAATTATAGAACAAAATATTATATATTTTCTCAAAATTCATTTTAGCAAATTATTTAATCACTTCACCTCAATCGGTCTTCCGAGAATTTTAGCATATACAGCAGTGAATTTTGCACCAAAGAAAATGATTTGAGAAGTATAATACACCCATGCCAATACTATTAAAATCGTACCAGCGATACCTGCGTCTTTCGCAAAAAAGTAATGTGTCAGATAATATTTAATTCCTAATTGTCCTAAATAAAGTAAGGTGGAAGTTACCACACTACCCGCTAAAGCCAAACGCTTAAGAACAATACCATCAGATACATATTTAAGAATAAAATAGAAAATGATCACATTTGTGGTAAATGGAATCAAATGTTGGGTTAAAAACGCGAAAATATCGTGTAATGCATGTAGACTACTAAAGAGTTTATCGCCAAAGGAAAGTAGGATAATTTGGGCAAAATACGTGACAATTACAACCAATCCAAATAACATCAAAAGTAAAATATGTACTAAACGATCTTTTAGCGTTGATACTATCATTTTCTTGTTAGATTCATGTATTAGTTCAATGTCATAAAATTCATTAATGCTGTGTTGCAGTGAGGATAAAATGGCTGTGGATGAAATTAACAAAACAACAACACCTATCACCTGTAATGCGAAATTGCTTTTATGAAAATTAATTTCATGTAAAAACGTTAGAATTCCTTTTACATCTTTAATGCCAATGTGCTCAGTTAACATAGCAGAAATAATCGATTCCATTTTTGTTTGACCAATAAATGCTCCAAACGAAACAATACTTAAATACAAAATCGGAACAAGCGCAAATATGGTATAATAAGATAATGCTGCACCGTGAAAGAAACTTTTTTCACTACCAAATTCAGTGAATGTTTGTTTAAAAAGTCGACCAACCTCTTTCCACGTGAGATGACGAATTTGTTCAGATATAGATTTCTTGGACATTTTCTAGAGATTCAGAATGATTTAAGACAATATTTTCTTTTTTATTCACCTTGAACGTAGATTGAATGAATCCACCATAATACGTTGCAAATTGAAAATTTACTTCAATTTTTATCAACCCTTCGTTTTCGATCAAACTGAATTGATGTGGACGAAACAGTATTTCTTTTTTATCGATTTTTAAACGATTAACTTCCCCAAAAAACAACGCTTCTTGAAATGAAGTCGGTTGTTCATAAAAATTACGTGGTGTATCTAAACGTTGTATCTCCCCTTCCGAGAAATAAGCAATTTTATCTGCTAATCCAATAACATCCTGTCCATCGTGTGTTACAAAAACAAAGGTAGTTTTACGTGTTTTTTTCAATGCTTGCAAGTAGTGAACAACCTTGCGTTTGATATGCGCATCCATGTGTGCAAAAGGTTCATCTAATAAAATTACTTTTGGTTCCATGATTAACACTCTACCTAAAGCAAGTCGTTGCTTTTCACCGCCAGAAATATATACCGCTTGACTGTTTTTTATGGCGGTTAACCCTAATAAATCTAAGAGTTCATCTGCAAATTGATCACGTATTTCTTTCGTCAGATGGTTTGCTTTGACAATTAAATTTTCACGAACAGTATGGTAGAGGTCTAACCCAAATTCTTGGTTGACCAATTGTACTTCAGGATGTCCGGGTAGTAATCGGTCTTTAGGACCTAAAATAAGTTCACCATCCAATTTAACAGTTCCTTTTGAAGCATCCAGCAAACCAGCTACGATATGAAGTAAGGTTGATTTTCCAGCACCACTAGGCCCAACCAAACCTAACATTTCCCCTTTTTTTACAGCAAGTTGAATATTAGCAAGGATAGAACGATCACCTCGTTCAAAATAAACACCTTGGACAGAAAACATTAATCTCGGGCTAAATCTGTTGGGAACTCTTTAGAAGCGATATAAACCCCTGGAATTGGATCCGATAAAGGTTCGTAATCTTTGATAAACACCTTAAAATGTACAACATCAGCTTCTTTTTCAAAGGAATAAGAATCAACAATACTCTCAGAAATTGCAAAAGCACCTTCGACACCACTTTTCATTTTCAACCGTGCAACCAACATGTTTGGTATCTCGTATGAAAAAGGACCTTCGTTTGTTTCTCCTTGCAGTACATACACACTCTTTTCTTCTAAAATAACATCTTCCAAATCTTGAGAAACTGAAAATTCATCTTCCCATTCATACAATGGATTATTATCAGACTCTTTACCACCGTGATTTGCTTCGGCATATTCAGGTGAAAAATCATCGTTTAACAAGAAAAATTGTGCATTTATTTTCATCGAATAATAAAATTGTTTAAGTTAATAGTATAGAATTATAACTTCCAAGTTTTTTGAAAATCTGACCAAAACTGCATATAATTTTTCTGCATATTCGTAGACCAATCAAATAAGTTTGAAACAGTAACTGGAGTTACAGAACGCATATACAAGGTTGAAATCACTTGTTGTACAGACATTTTATTTTCCAATGCTAACGTTTTAATTTGTTCATGAACATCCTCAAACGAAGTCTTTTGCATTGCTTTTGAATCAATGAATTTCTCAGAAATATTTGGTTCTGCTTTAGAGGTAGAAATTATACCATCCGCATCAACAACAACTAGAGAAAGAGGGTCCTTTTGAAAAAAATCCTCAGAATCATTAATAGTATTTATTTGTGTAGTAGGTTCCGTTTGTAAGAAACGAGTCAAATCATTCAATGTTGTATTTTTCTTCGCCATCTTTTAAAATAGGGTTAAAATTTCTTTTGTTATCCCAAGATACTCTTTTTCTGCGAGAATTGTACTATTTTGAGTATACATATTTTTCGAAGGTACGAAATTTTCAAGAAAATGCGCGTCTAATTGTTCTAACATTCCAGCGATAGTCTTATTCCTTGTTGATCCATGTATACGGTTTGGAAGAATCACAATTTTCAATTTTTCATTTAGTGCGATAGCGGGTTTAAGATCTTCTACAGTTTGATAAGTGACTAACAAATCGTTTTGAGACAAGCTTGTCGGAATCAACACTAAATCACTTCCGACACAAATTTTTTTAATACTTACATCGGTTGTTTTTCCTGCAGTATCTAAAATAATAAAATCGACTTTTTGTTTCTTGTAACTTTCGATTTCTTCAGCCACGACCTGATCTTCAGACGGAACAATTGAAAATAATTGATCTTCTTTAGCACCCGTTTTAAACAATTCCATTTTACGTAAAGTACTCAATGTATAATTGGTATCTGTTTCAATCAAACGTACCGTATGTCCTAAACTATGCAACATAGTTGCTAAATTAATCGCATTGGTTGTTTTTCCTGTACCTCCTTTTCGACTTATAAATGAAATTATTTTGGTCATGATTTAAATTTTAATCTAAATTACTCCTTATTCTAACGGTAACTTAAAACAAAGGAGATAACATTTAAACAAAATCAATGTTAATTTCAAACTACTCTTTTTACATATTAAGTTATTTCTAGTGTTTGTTAGCATTTAAATCTGTAAATTTGCATAGAGATAAAATCACACTTTGTGGTTAAAAAAAGATAAATCAACGAATATTTCATTTTTTTTTACTTTTACTAAAGTTTAATTAAATTTTATTCGTAATATTGCACTCCGAATTTAACGGGAAATTGATAAAAGAAATTAAGAATCATGGATATCATTAAACAACTTGAGAACGAATTAGTAGAAGTTAAGAACTTCCCGAATTTCAAAAGTGGTGATACAGTTATAGTATCTTATAAGA
>CANGOA010000186.1 GCA_947455255.1 Flavobacteriia bacterium
AGTAACAAAACACTTATCACCATGGAACCGAAAAAAAATCGTACACTTGATGCTTGGAAAGATGTAACAATAGACCCTTCATTAGATCGTTTTTTAACAATGGAAATTCCTTTTGTTCAAGAGAAAATCAAAAGTGGTGAGGATGCAATAAAAAATTCAAACTTACTAGAAATAGTAGGGTTAAAATAAAATTACCGATAAAAAGCACCTAAAATTATTGCTCCAGCGGTTGCAACATTTAAGGATTCTGCTTCTCCAAAACGAGGGATAGTAATGGCATGTTGAACATGTTTTTTAATATCTTCTGAGATACCATTTCCTTCGTTGCCTAGAACAATAATTCCGCGGCGTTTGTAGTTGTTTTCAAATAGATTTTCACCATCTAATAATGCTCCAAAAATCGGAAGTTCAGTCTGAGTAAGAAATTCGTTTAAATCAATATAGTGAACGTTTACTCTGAAAATTGCACCCATTGTTGCTTGAAGTACTTTTGGATTATAACAATCCACGGTGTTTTTAGAGCACACAACATCCTTGATTCCAAACCAATCAGCTAAGCGAAGGATGGTACCCATATTGCCAGGGTCTTGAATGCCGTCTAAACAAATAATTAATGGTGAATCAATATTTTTATTTTCAGGAATTTTACAGATAGCTAGTGCTTTATTTGGGGTAGTAAGCGAAGAGATTTCTTTCAGTTCTTTTGGACTAATTTCTTCAATAAGTACATGGTGATTAGTGATAGGTAATTCAAAATCAGGAGTTGAGTATATGCTTTCAATGAATTCAGGAATCCACTGAATTGCTTCATGAACCATTTTTTCACCTTCAATGATAAAACGATTGTTTTCAATGCGTTGCTTTTTTTGAGAAAGCGCGTTAATAAAACGAATTCTGTTCTTCGAAATCATCTGTTTTTGTTATTTTTGTTACTCAATATTCTGTCCTTGAACAAAGCCAAACTTACATATTATCTTCCTTTTTACCTACTTTTTCTTTTGGCTTCATGTAGTCAGACGAAACATTTATCTAAAAATGAATTTTTATTGACAAAAAATGAAGTGATCCTTCAAGGGGATGGTGTTCAAAAGGAAGAAATTCAACGGATAATAAAACAAAAACCAAATAATAAAATTTTAGGGATACCATTTTCATTGATGGTATTTAATCAGATTGATTCTGCGAAAATTCTATGTGAAGCTCAAGATCATTTGAATAAATTACATAAAATTAATCACCAGAAAATCGCAAAACAACAACGTATTAATACTAAAAGAATTCAAAAAGCAATTCGTAAAGGTAACACAGATTACAAAGAACGGATAGTAGATTTAAGAGATACTATTAGTCCTAGAAAAACATTAAAAGAATGGTTGAAATTTAAGATTGGTGAGCCACCAATTATCTTAGACTCATTGTATTTTAATAAATCTATAGAACAACTAACCTTGTTTTTAAGAAAGAAAGGCTATTATGATGCAAAAGTTCGTGGGGAACTAATTTACAATAACCGAACACGAAAAGTAAAATCAGTTTATTTTATAGAAACAGGAAAGGTTTTTTTAATTGACACCTTTGCGATTGATTGTGACAATAACGAAATTACACGAATTATTGAAAGATATCCTGAAAGACAAGATTTCACAAAACAGATTTTTGATTCGGATAAATTAGAAATGTATAGAGAATCTCTAAGTCAGTATATAAAGAACGAAGGAATGTATGGATTTGGGGCTAGTAATGTAACATTTATTGCAGATACAAACAATTTACACAATAAGGTTCATATTACACTACAGATTTCGGATAGAGTTATTAAAAATATAGGAAGTGATTCATTGATCACTACTCCACATAGGTATACTTATATAAATAAAGTGTTTTTTCATTTAGTCGATACCTCATTTGTTACTTATCAATTTGCGAATAATTTAAAAGACAAAGGTTTGTCGTTAGAGTCTAATAATTTCCTACGAACAATGGATACACTTTATTTTACTAATGAGGAAGTTATTCAAGGTATAAAGACAAATAATCTGGATTCACTTAAACAAAAAAGATCGATTATTTTGACTTATAATGGTGGTTTTTCAATTTACCCTGATTTACTTGAAATAAAAAATGTTACTGAAAATACGCGACTTTATAATGAAAATTTGGTTGTGAAAACACAACGTAATTTGATTGAATTAGGTCTATTCAATCTTGTAAAACCTGAAGTTATAGAGATAGAAGGAACGAATCATGTGGAAGTACATTACTATTTAATTTTAAAGAAGAAAAATCAATTTACTGCACCAATTAAATTAACGACTTCAGGTACCTTTTTTGGAGCATCTTTTGCACCTTCATTTTCAAATTTTAATTTACTAAAACGTGCAGAAAAAATTACGTTAAATCTATCTGGAGGTCTTCAAGCAATGCCAAATTTAAAGTATCAATCAACGGGGACTTCCACAAATACAAATGCAATTGGAAATTTTAAGGAGTCATCACGTTTTTGGACTTTCCAAATCATCCCATCACTTAAAGTTGAAATACCTTATTTTTTAGGTTTAAGGAATTCTGTTTCAAAACAAAATCGCCCTAAAACAACAATAGGTGCATCATATATGTACCAAATTCGAGATGTATTTACAAAACAATCATTAAATGCTAATGTTTTGTTCTCAATTTCAACGGGTGATAATTCTGATTTTTCATTCGGTTTTCCTGGTCTTTCTTCTGTTAACCTAACTAATTTTACTAAAATATCAACTAGTTTTTTAGATAGTATACATAAAAGAAATGATTTGTATACTTTAAATCAATATACGAGTCAAATCAATTGGTCAGATTTTAAATTTGTTTTCCAAATCTATAATAAATCACTCTTTAGCGGTAATTATTCATTTAAATCTTCCTTTGATTTAGCAGGTAATTTATTATCATTATTTGGTCGATTTGAACAAGCAAATTTACTGAATCAACGAACTATTTTTGGAATACCTTATTCTCAATTTGCGCGTTTAGATAATGAATTCATATATGCTCATAATTTTTCTAAGTTTACTTCTTTTAATTTTAGAGCATTAGCAGGTGGTGGATTACCTTATGGTAACTCGTTGTATGCGATGCCTTTTGATTTTAGTTTTATTGGTGGTGGTGCCAATGACATTAGAGGTTGGCGATATGGTTCTTTAACCCCAGGTTCATTTAATTCATACAAAGTAAGTCAATTAAATAAACCACAAATTGGAGATGTTCGCATTAATGTCTCTGGTGAGCTACGTTTCAAAATGACATCAAAACTAAGGGGCGCTCTGTTTGTGGACGCAGGAAATATTTGGACAGTTAAATATGACTCCTTACGACCTGGAAGTCAATTTACTAAAAATTGGTACAACGAAATTGCAGTAGCTTCAGGTTTTGGTGTTCGTTATGATTTAGACTTTGTAGTTATACGTTTGGACGTAGGGTTAAAATTACGAAATCCTGCACTGCAAGAGGGTCATCGATGGTTCTTCCAACCAAAAGATGAACAAGTCTATAAAATAATTTCTGATCATCCAAATGATTATTCAAGTCCGTTCCTTCCAAAATCTCTTTCAGAATTTATCAATACTGTTCGTCTTGGGATAGGTTATCCTTTCTAATTAAAACCTTCTTTTAGAAACATTGAAATCTACCTTTTCTGTGATTCCAGGGATTTCAACATTATCTGTAAATTGCCAGTGAACAATTCGTTTATCATTAAGCGTTTTTGGATCCTTATCATATGAAGCAATCCAAAATTGATAATCTTTAAATTCATTTTTGAATTTCTTCGTGTAAAAAGAATAGGAGGTATAAATTATTGGTCTAAAACCTGATTTTTTTTCAACGTATTCTAACCAATCATACATGTTGTTAATCAAAATTTCATCTGTTTCTGCTTCTTGTTCAACATCTAGGACAGGTGGTAAATCAATTTCCCTATGATGCCATGTTGCTAAAAAATGTTTTGCTTGAGGTATAGAATATGAAGTAGAATTTAAAAAGTGGTAGGCTCCATTTCGTATGCCTAATTCATTAAGTTGTCTACGGTTTGATTCCCATTCTCTGTCAACGTGTGTACTTCCTTCAGTAGTTTTACAATATACAAAATCAATTAACGTGTCAAATGGTGTTCCATTCACGATTTCTCCCCAATTAATTTCACCTTGATGATGTGAAACA
>CANGOA010000187.1 GCA_947455255.1 Flavobacteriia bacterium
GGAGCAACTTTTCAAGTTCAAACAAATACTCCAGCAGTATTTACAAAAATTAAAAGCAAACAATGGGATTTTGTAGTGCTTCAAGCACAAAGTCAAGAGCCATCATTTCCAACCAGTCAAGTAAATACAGGAACGATTCCTTATGCCATTCAATTAGCGGATAGTATCTATGCGAATAAGTTCTGTTCTCAAATAATGATGTACATGACCTGGGGGAGACAAAATGGTGATCCACAATGGGATTCGATTTCTACATTTAATGGAATGAATGGAAGATTAAGAGATGCTTATTTACGTATCATGGATTCTGTGCAAGGTTCAATGTCACCTGTTGGTTCAGCTTGGAGATATGTTAGAGATAATTATCCTGCGATAAACTTGTATTCGTCTGACGGATCTCATCCAAGTGCTGAAGGAACTTATTTGGCAGCTTGTACTTTTTATGCTTCGTTATTTCGAAAATCTCCTGTCGGTGCAAGTTTTGTAAGTTCAATTGGAGCAACAAATGCTGGGATTCTTCAAAATGTAGCAGCATTAACAGTGTTGGATAGTTTGGATTTATGGAATCTTCATCCAATTTCAGAATTAACGCAAGCTAATTTTACAGATAGTGTTTTGAATGGAACTGTTGATTTTCAAAATTCTAGTTTGAAAGCAACAAATTATAGCTGGGATTTTGGAGATGGGAATACTTCAATCGTTCAATCTCCAAGCCACGTTTATACTTCAAATGGAAGTTTTACCATGAGATTAATCGCATCAAGTCCATGTGACTCAGATACATTGATTAAAACAATAATTATTGCAGGTTTAACAAACGGAATCGATGGTTTAGAATTGAATAATATCAGATTATTGAATTTAAATAACAATCTGTATCAAGTAATTTTTGATGAGGTGAAAGAAGGAAATTTATCAATTATTGATGTAAATGGTAATGAATTGATGAAAGAAAAATTTAATTCTGAACTGATAAATTTAGATTTAAATAAATATTCTTCAGGAACTTATTTTGTGAAATTATTTTTAGATAATTCGGTTCAAACGATTCGATTAGTCAAGTAAATAAATAGAAGGCTGTTGTCTAAAATGGATGACAGCTTTTATTTTTTTATTAAATCGCAAAATTGTTTCGCTAATTCTTTCGATGTAAAAAACGATAAATTTTCTGAATTTACAGAAAGTTCCTTTTTCTGAAATAAAGCATAGTAAGTAAGAATTGCTTTTTTGGCATCTTCCAAGTTGTGGTAATCAACAAAGAATCCACTTTTGGTGAAATTCACAGCTTCTTCTAAATCACTTTCTTTTGCTCCGACTGCTAAAATCGGACGATAAGCACCTAAGTATTCAAAGAATTTCCCTGTCAGAATTCCTTTCACATTTCCAGTATTGTTCCCGACCAATAAAAGTACTTGAATTGAACGCTGTAAATTGATGCTTTCCTGGTGTTTTACCAGGGGGATATGTTTATAATAAGACGTTAAATTATTCTTTTCAATTCGCTCTTGAACGGTATAATCAACTGGTCCGACTAATTTAATTTCTAAATCATTTCTGAAATCTTCATTCTCTTTGCAAATCAAGCCCAATGCTTGCCAAATAATCTCTGGATTTCTAGCTAAAGGCATTGATCCAAAATGAACGATGCTAAACTTTTCATCTAATCGAATAGATTCACGATCAAATTCAGGGAAGTTATAACCGTTTGTAATCACTTCAATTTTTCGTCCAGCAATCGTTTCTAATCCAATTGCACAATTTTGACTAATGGTAACAACTTCATCAGCTTCTTGCAAACACGCTTTTTCTAAACGGTGTTGCTGTTTGTCGGCCCATTTACCTAAATTCAATTCTTTATAAAAATCAATTTCTGTCCAAGGATCTCTAAAATCTGCAATCCATTTGATATTTGGAAATTGCTTTTTTAGTTTTCGAGCAATTAAATGCAAACTATGAGGTGGACCTGTAGAAATAATCGTTTCAATTTGAGGATTATTTTTCAAGTAAGTTTTTAAATAAGAAATACTTGGTTTAATCCAAAACATTCGAGCATCAGGAATAAAAAGATTTCCTCTGGTCCAAATGACTAATTTTTGAATAATTGAACTTTTATTAGAACGTGTAAATCCTCCACTTACATTGGGATTATTTTTTTTACCAATGTACTTATGTGGTTCAAAAATCTTTCGTTTTATAATCGTTAAATCCGGAGAAATTTGAGCTTCTAATTCTTTGTCAATCAAAGGCCATTCAGCATCTTCGGGACAATAAACGTGAAGGTTGACACCATTTTCTTTGAAATAATTTGAAAAACGCAACCAACGGTGAACACCTGCTCCACCAGCTGGAGGCCAGTAGAAAGTAATTAATAATGCGCTTGTTTCGTTTTTCAAATCGAATATTTTTTAGATTTTAGCTTTTACTTCTCCGATAGCAGCTTCTAAACCTTGTGTATTTTTTCCACCAGCAGTAGCGAAGAAAGCTTGTCCACCACCACCACCTTGGATATGTTTAGAAACTTCACGAATGATTTTTCCAGCATCGATGTTTTTAGAGGAAATGATTTCATCTGAAGCGATGATGCTTAAAGTACATTTATCTTCTTCTTTACCACCTAACACTCCAAAGAAATTAGAAACTTCACCTTTTAATTGGAATAAGATATCTTTGATTGATCCACCGTCTAATTCAACGATTTCTCCCAAGAAATTCACATCGCCAATTGAATTGATTTTCCCTTTTAATTCAGATTTCACCAATTTAGCTTTATCTTTTTGGAATTGCTCAAGTTGTTTCGTTAATGTATTGTTTTTTGAAATCAAATCTTCAATCGCTTTTTGTAAATCTTTTGGATTTTTCAATGTTTCTGCAATCGAATCTAATTTCGTAGCTTTTTCTTTGTAATAGTTTTCAGCTGTTTCTCCTGTAATCGCTTCAATACGTCTAACACCAGCAGCTACAGCTCCTTCAGAAATGATTTTGAAAATTCCAATTTGATTTGTGTTCGAAACGTGTGTTCCTCCACATAATTCAACAGATTCTCCAAATTTTATTACACGAACTGAATCACCATATTTTTCACCAAACAAAGCCATTGCACCTAATTCAAGTGCTGTTTCCATTGGTGTATCTCTTCTTTCATCTAAAGGATAACCTGCTTTAATTGCTTCAGTAACTAATTTTTCAATTTGAGCAATTTCTTCATCCGTCACTTTTGAGAAATGTGAGAAGTCGAAACGTAAATTGTTTGCATTTACCAACGAACCTTTTTGTTCAACATGTGTTCCCAAAACTGTTCTTAAAGCATGGTGTAATAAGTGAGTAGCTGAGTGATTATTCGCTGAATCCAAACGTTTTTTAACGTTGATTTTAGCTGTGAATTTAGCAGCAGGATTACTTGGTAATTTGTCTGCTAAATGAATAATCAAATTGTTTTCTTTCTTCGTATCGTTGATCGAAACTTTTTCGCAATTAAATTCAATGTAACCCGTATCTCCAACTTGACCTCCTCCTTCTGGATAGAAGGGTGTTTGGTTGAATACCAATTGATAGAATTCTTTTTGTTTTTGATTGACCTTACGGTATTTAATGATTTCAATCTCAGATTCTGTATTATCGTACCCGATAAATTCAACGTTAGTATCATCTTTTAATTGAACCCAGTCATCAGTCTCGATTGTGGAAGCAGCTCTTGAACGATCTTTTTGTTTTTGAAGTTCAATATCGAAATCATCTTCATTAACAAGAATGTTGTTTTCTCGAGCGATTAGTGAAATTAAATCAAAAGGAAATCCAAATGTGTCATATAATTCAAATGCTTCTTCTCCTGAAATTAATCCAGAATATTTATGATCAGGATTATCACTGTTAGTTACAGTTGCGTTTTCACTTATCTTTTGAGAAATTAAAAGTTCAATTCTTTTGATTCCAGATTCCAATGTTCTAAAGAAACTTGCTTCTTCTTCACGAATCACTTTTTGAATTAAATCTTTTTGAGCGATTAATTCTTGGAATGGATTCCCCATGATTTCTCCTAAAACAACAGATAAATCACACAAGAAAGGTTCTTTTAAACCTAACGTTTGGTAACCATAACGAACTGCTCTTCTCAATATAAGACGAATAACATAACCTGCACCTGTATTAGAAGGCAATTGTCCA
>CANGOA010000188.1 GCA_947455255.1 Flavobacteriia bacterium
AAACAACATACACAAGTAGTTAAAGCAATTATGCCTTTAATGAAAAAAGGAGCTACATTATCTTATTCTCACGGATTTAATATTGTAGAAGAAGGTATGGAGATTCGTAAAGATATCACTGTTATCATGGTTGCACCGAAATGTCCAGGTACTGAAGTACGTGAAGAATACAAAAGAGGTTTTGGTGTACCAACATTAATCGCAGTTCACCCTGAAAATGATCCAGAAGGAAAAGGTTGGGATTTAGCAAAAGCATATGCAGCTGGAACTGGTGGACACAAAGCAGGAGTTTTGAAATCTTCTTTTGTAGCCGAGGTAAAATCTGATTTAATGGGAGAGCAAACAATATTATGTGGTGTTCTTCAAGCAGGTTCAATCCTTTGTTTTGATAAAATGGCAGAAAAAGGAATCAATAAAGAATACGCTGCAACATTAATACAATATGGTTGGGAAACAATTACAGAAGCGTTAAAACAAGGTGGTTTAACAGCAATGATGGATCGTTTATCTAATCCTGCTAAATTAAAAGCAAATGAATTAGCTGAAGATTTAAAAGAGATTTTACGCCCTTTATTTGCGAAACATTTAGATGATATCATGAGTGGAGCTTTCTCTAAAGGAATGATGGAAGATTGGGCAAATAACGATGAAAAATTATTGACTTGGAGAGCACAAACTGCTGAGACACAATTTGAAAAAACACCTGCAACAGCAAAAATCAGCGAACAAGAGTATTTTGATAATGGATTGTTGATGGTTGCTTTTGTAAAATCAGGGGTTGAATTAGCATATGAATTAATGGTTGAAGGTGGAATCAAAGAAGAATCTGCGTATTATGAGTCTTTACACGAAGCGCCATTAATTGCAAATACAATTGCACGTAAAAAGTTATACGAAATGAACCGTGTGATTTCTGATACTGCTGAATACGGATGTTATTTATTTGATCATGCTTGTAAACCTTTATTAGCTGATTTTATGAAGAAAATTGATACAGATGTAATTGGTAAAAACTTCAACGAAGGAAAAGATAACGGAGTTGATAATAGAACTTTAATTGCTGTTAATCATTCAATTCGTAATCATTCAATTGAAAAAATAGGTGAGGTTTTGAGACATGCAATGACAGACATGAAATCGTTGTCTTCAAATTAATAAAAATTATATAAATGTTAACCTCCCTCAATTCTAATTTAGATTGTGTGGAGGTTTTTTTATTTTCCTCCCTTGAGGGAGGATTAAGGAGGGTGAAAGTCTGTGTATTTATAAATTTAAATTCTTAAACACAAATATAGCCTGACAATTAAAATCTGTATTGTAAATTAAAATTTACAAATATTAAAATCAGATTATTAATTTTATCACAAATTGAAACAAATGATAGCACTTCAAGACGTCAAGTTAGCAAATAAAGCATTGGAAAATGTAGTTTTCAGAACTCCATTGATGAAGAATAATAATTTGAGCGATAAATATGGAGCAACCATTTTATTGAAAAGAGAAGATTTACAAATTGTTCGTTCGTATAAGCTAAGAGGTGCTTACAATAAAATGTTTCATTTGACAAAAGAATTGCAATCCAATGGGGTTGTTTGTGCAAGTGCTGGAAATCATGCGCAAGGTGTTGCGTATTCTTGTAATTTGTTAGGTGTTAAAGGAACGATTTTCATGCCTTTGACTACTCCTAAACAGAAAATTAAGCAGGTTCAATTATTTGGTAAACAATGGGTGGAAGTAGTTTTAAAAGGTGATACTTTTGATGACGCTTATGCTGAAGCCTTGAAGTTTTCACAAGAAAAACATCAAGCTTTTATTCATCCATTTGACGATAATTTAGTAATTGCTGGACAAGGAACAGTTGCACTTGAAATCTTAAATGACTACCAAAATAAAATTGATTATTTGTTTATACCTATCGGTGGTGGAGGATTAGCTGCAGGAGTGAGTACTGTATTTAAAGCATTAAGTCCTTCTACAAAAATAATTGGAGTTGAACCAGCTGGTGCCAGTTCGATGAAAGAATCAATTAAAAACAATGTAAATACTACATTGGATCACATCGATAAGTTTGTTGATGGAGCAGCAGTAAAACGCGTTGGTGATTTAACATTTGAAATCTGTAAAGAAAAATTAGATGACGTAATCAGTATTCCAGAAGGAAAAGTGTGTACTACAATTTTGAGTTTATATAATGAAGAAGCGATTGTAGTTGAGCCAGCAGGAGCGTTAACAATTTCTGCATTGGATTTCTTTGCTGAAGATATTAAAGGAAAAAATGTGGTATGTGTTGTCAGTGGAAGTAACAATGATATCATGCGAACTGAAGAAATAAAAGAACGTTCACTTTTCTACGAAGGATTAAAACATTATTTCTTAATTCAATTTCCGCAACGACCAGGAGCACTTCGATTATTCGTTACAGAAGTATTAGGAGAAAATGATGACATCACTTATTTTCAATTCTCTAAAAAAAATAATAGAGAAAGCGGGCCAGTTATCGTAGGGGTAGAATTAAAAGATCCAAAAGATTTTGATTCATTGATTCAAAAGATGAAAGATTTAAATTTTACATACGAATATTTGAATGAAAATCAGGCGTTGTTTACAACTTTGATTGGGTAAGTAAATTATCCATTTGCCACAATCTATAACCAATGAGTGTTATAATTTAGCTTTTCATTCTGTTTTATTAACATTGTTAGTCAAATTCCCACATTTATTTTTTATTTAAAATTTATTCTATTAGTTTTGTAGATTATAAATTTTAATTTTTTTATTAAATAAAAATGAGGAAAAAACTACTATTAATTTTCGGTTTGACTACTGCTTTTGTGTCTAATTTGAATGCACAAAACCAGTTTGACCAACATGCATCAATTCGTATGCATGAATCAAAACCATCAAAAAACCTAACTTCTGAAAAGTCTGCAGCAATAGGGAACTGTGGAAATGATACAGTAATTTATGCTACCAATAAGGCTGTGTATTTACAAGCAGGTTTTAATGATCCAACAACTGGAGGTTGGTCTGTTAATAAACAAACAGCAGCAACAAATATTGTAACAACCGCTTTTAAAGTTCCTACTGGTGGTTCAGTTAACGTTTCAGGAGTAGATATTTTAGGTTTAATGATGTTGACAAATTATGGAGCAATATCAGGTTCTGTAACATCTACTCACAAAGTTTATTTGTATAACGTTGATGCTACGAATAAGCCGACAGGTTTACCAATTGATTCAGCAACAATCGACTTTACGAATACTTTTACTCATAAACAAACTACATTTTTACATGGACCACATACTTTAACATCTGATTTTGCAATTGGGGTAAAAGGAGGGGCAACTTCTAGTCCAACACATTTTTTATATGTAGCTTACAATCAAATGCATGTGCCAACTGATGCTGTTAATCCATATGGAGAACATTTATCTTTTAAATACCAAGCTGCAGCAGGTGGATTTATTGACATGGCTACAAACTTTGGAAATGCAATTTATGATTTTGAATTCTCAATTAATCCGATTGTAACATATAACTTTTCTGTAGATTTCAATCAATCCGCATTATCTGTTTGTCCTGGTGCACCGTTAACTTTAACTAATGCTTCAGTTGGTACAAGTTTATTTAATAGTCCATCTTTTAGCTTATCAGCTTTTGCAGAAAGATATAATGTTCCAGAAGGAACAGCATCGAATCAATTACCAAGAGATTCAGTGTACAGCTGGTACTCAGGGAACAATACAAGTTTATTAACTGATAATTTCGGGACATTTACTTTTAATGCTCAAAACACATCTGGAACTTATAATGATACATTATTTACTGTAATGTTAACGCATGATTATAATTATTGTTATCAAAAACAAATAATTCCTTACACAGTTTTTCAATCACCTGCAGCACCAACTGTAACTCCTAATGGATCATTAGGTATTTGTTCTGGTGGAAGTGTTGGTCTTTCTTCTTCAACAGGTGTAACTTATAACTGGAGTAATCAAGCGACAACACAAGCAATAACTGTTACAACTCCTGGTACATATACAGTTTCAATTACGGATGCCAATGGATGTGTTAGTCCATTAACTTCAACAGTTGTTACTGCTAATCCAATCCAAAATGCAAGCTTTTCATATACCTCAAATACGATGTGTGTT
>CANGOA010000189.1 GCA_947455255.1 Flavobacteriia bacterium
TGCAAATGAAAGAAATGGTTGAAAAAATGCAAGCGAGAGAAGAAGATTTACAGCAACAAATTGATCTTCTACAAGCCTCTAGATAACGCTTGTTTTACTCAAAATAAACTAACTTAAATCATGTTTTTATTGTAAGATTTAACTTAACTTTATTTTTTTAAATTATTACAATGGAGGACACTTTTGAAATAGATATACTTGAACTTTCGGCCTTAGTGAAAATGGTTAGAGAGAAGTATCATTTTGATTTAAAAGAATATGCATTGTCTTCATTATCAAGAAGAATCAAGCGAATTCTAGAAATGTTTAATCTTTCTTCAATTAAACTTTTGGCAAATAAAATAGAAAATGATCCTGTTTTATTTGAAAAATTCCTAAATGAAATTACCGTAAATACTACGGAAATGTTTAGAGATCCGTTAGTTTGGAAGCATTTACGTGAAAATGTATTTCCTGAATTGGCTAAACTTCCTGAAATAAGAATCTGGCATTCCGCTTGTTCCACAGGGGAAGAAGTGTACTCCATGGCGATAGCGTTACGCGAAGCTGGTTTAGACAAAAAGGCTACCTTATTTGCAAGCGATATTAATAATGACGTGATTGCAAATGCAAAAGCAGGTAAATTTCCATTACGTACGATGGATCACAGTCTTGCGAACTATCAAAAGTCGGGAGGAACAAAAAAATTCGCTGATTATTACACTGCAAAAGGAATTGATGCCTATTTCGATTTATCGTTAATTCAAAATGTAACCTTTAAGAAATTTGACTTGATTTTAGGGAGACAGATGGAGCAGTTTGACTTGATATTATGCAGAAATGTATTGATTTATTTTAATCTTCCATTACAAGATCAAATCATTGAAAAATTTGCACATTGTCAAAACGAGAATGCATTTTTAATGACTGGAGCTCGTGAAACAATTATTTGGTGTAAGTCAGCGGATTACTACGATGTTTTTTCGCAAGATTTTAAAATATTTCAACGAAACCAGAAGCAATGAGTAAGTATAAAGCATTAGTAATCGGAGGTTCTGCAGGAAGTTTTCCATTGGTTATTCAAATTTTAGCTTCTTTACCTGCAAACTTTCCTATGCCCATCTTTTTGTGTTTACATCGTTTGAAACACATACGTAGTGGTTATTTAGAAGCTTTAAGTATAAAGTCTAAAATTACCATCGTTGAACCACAAGATAAACAAACAATCAAGCCAGGTATAGCATATTTGGCACCTTCCAACTATCACATGTTGATAGAATTAGGGAACACAATTTCTTTGTCCACGGATGAAATGGTCAAATATTCACGACCATCTATTGACTTAACGTTTGAAACTGCTGGTTACGTATATAAAGATAAAATGGTTGGTATCATGCTTTCGGGAGCGAACACAGATGGTGCTGAAGGGATGCGTAAATCCATCGAACGTGGTGCGTATGCTGTTGCTCAAAATCCAGAAGAAGCTACCATTCGCACGATGCCTGATGCGGCGATAAATGCAGCTAAAATGGATCAAATCTTACCGATCGATGCGATATGTAAATTCATTAACGAACTAGCAAAATAATATTCGATGAACTTACCTACCTATTCACTTCAAGAATTGTCGAGACGTAATGGTCAAACAATGGCTGAAATTTGGGTTGGATATAAAGGAATGATTTATGATGTAACTTCTTCTGAACTTTTTAAAGATGGGAAACATTATTTTCATGATACAGGAAAGGATTTAACCTTTGAAATGAAGGATGCGCCACATTTAGATGATGTGATGGCTAAATTCCCGATTGTTGGAAAATTAGCAGGGAGTGAACAGATTGAAAATCATTTTTCTAACGCGAATATTCATGTTGAAACTACTCCTTTTATTCGTTTATTAGAAAGAAATAAAATTTCAGCAGACACCTATCATTTAACGTTTCAAAAACCGGTAGGGTTTCATTTTAGCGCAGGACAATACCTTAAATTTCATGTATCTATTGGAAACGTGGAACATAAAAGATCGTATTCGATTTGTTCCGCTACCAATCAATCAACCATAGAATTTGTAGTGCAACTAAAAAATGGAGGGATTGTTTCTGAACAACTCTGTTTGTATGCACAGATAGGGGATGTGATTCCAATTTCTGGTCCTTTTGGTAATTTTCCAATTGTTGAGTCTGCTCAAAAGGAACTATTTTTTATTTGTACGGATGTTGGTATAGGACCAATTCGTTCGATGTTACTAGAAATTTCTGAGAAACAAATGAATTTTTCAAAAGTGCATTTAATCTATGGGAATAGAACCAAAGGGGATGTTCTATTTGAAAATGAATGGGTTAAGATGCAACGTACTTATCCAACCTTTACGTATCATTCGGTATTTTCGAGGGAAAATTTCTTATTACCTTTTGAAAATGCTGGTTATGTACACGAGGTTTATACACGTTTAATTAATGATCCCAAAAATTGCGAATTTTTTGTGGTAGGATGGGATAGAATGGTACATGAAACCAAACAAAATTTACTAAATTTAGGGGTAGATAAAGATACTATTTTTGTTCAATTATATATTTAACAATGGAAATGATAAACGAAACAACAATTGCTGAAATTTTAATTTCTTTAAAAGAACAGACTTCCTTAAATGACTTAGCTCAAAAGTTTTTGTGGACGATTGCAAAACAATTAGAGGCTTCTCAAGGTGCATTTTTTATTAAAAAGCAAAAGGAAAACACGAACGTTTTATCTTTTATTGTCGGTTATGCGTATCATCTTCCAGACTCAGAAGTGATCGAGTTTGAATTTGGCGAAGGTCTTTCAGGTCAGGTAGCGAAAGAAGGAAAACTTATTAATATTCACGCGGTACCAGAGGGGTATATTACGATACTTTCTGGCCTTGGAAATGCAACTCCAAGTGCGATGCTAATTTTCCCGATCAAAAATGGGGAGGAAGTGTTAGCTGTGGTTGAATTAGCTTCTTTTAAAGATTTTTCAAAAGAGGAAGAAAATTTCATTCAAGAATTAGCGAAGCAAGCGGCACCAATGTTTTCAAATTTTAATTTAATCTAAAATAACGAATATGTCTGTTATTGAAACGAATCAAAATTCCAAAAAAGTATTATTAAAGTATTTTTTCAAGTCTTTTTCATTAGGAATCGGTATCCTTTTAGTGAGTTGGATTATTTTACTTTTGTTCAACGATAAATCTATCTCTTTGAGTGGATTATGGGAGTTGCATGGGGAAAATGGATCTGTCTTTTTTATAGATTTAATCCCTTTTATTTTGGGAATATATTCTGTATTAATAGGTGTGAAAAGTTACCATAAAATTTCATCGCTTAAAAATGAATTGAAACAACAAAAAGATACCATTAAAAAAACAGCAATGTTTGCTGAAAAAATTGGAGCTGGAGATTTTCAATATGAATTCAATACAAATGGAGAAAAAGACATACTTGGGAAGGCATTATTAGACATGCGTACGAGTTTGGTCGAAGCAGAACAAAATGAAAATGAGCGTAATTGGATTTTGTCTGGAATTGCAGAAGTAAGTGATATATTAAGAAGTAATACAGAACTAAAAAAATTAAGTGAAGAAGTTGTTTCTTATTTAACAAGAAAAGTAAATGCGATTCAAGGTGCTTTTTACTTATTGAATGACGATAATCCAGAAGATATTTACATCGAAATGGTGGGTAGTTATGCTTATAATAAAAAGAAATATTTAAGTGCAAAATTCAAAGTTGGGCAAGGATTGGTTGGTCAAGCTGTTATTGAACAAGACACTATTTTTAGAACCGAAATTCCCGAAGATTATGTTACAATTACCTCTGGACTTTTAGGAGACCGAAAACCAAAAAGTATTGTAATCGTTCCGTTAATCACGAATGAAAAAGTTTTTGGGGCGGTAGAACTAGCTGGTTTTGAAAAGTTTAAACCAATTCAAATCAAATTTATTCAAGAATTAAGTGACATCATTGCCCGTACGATATTCAATGTTAAAGTAAGTGAAAAGACCTTACGTTTGTTGACTGAGTCACAACAAATGAGTCAGGAATTGAGCGAACAACAAGAGCAATTATTGGAGAATGCACAACAAATGCAGGAAAACCAAGAGATGATTGAACGTACCAATAAAGAATTGGAAATTCAAATTCAGGAGGTAAATAA
>CANGOA010000190.1 GCA_947455255.1 Flavobacteriia bacterium
ACATATAATCAAGTGCAAGTTGAAGCTAAATTCAAATATAAGTTGTTAAAACGTTAAAAAATTGCTTATTTTGATCACTTTAAAATAAATTTATGTCAATTAACGATACGAAAAAGACGAATTACGGAGCATTAATCACTATAACGACAGTTTACTTTTTTTGGGGATTTATTGCTGCGGGGAACAGTGTTTTTATTCCTTTTTGTAAACATTATTTTCATTTAGATCAATTTCAAAGTCAGTTAATTGATTTTGCTTTTTATTCGGCTTATTATCTAGGTGCACTGTTTTTATTCATATTTGGTTCTCAAAAAGGGAAGGATCTTGTTGGACATTGGGGTTATAAAAAAAGTATCGTCTATGGTTTATTGTTTTCCTCATTGGGAGCTGTAGCTATGATTATTTCTGTTCAAGCAAATGTGTTTGCTGGAATGTTATTTGGATTATTTATTGTTGCTTTAGGTTTTTCACTACAACAGACTTCTGCAAATCCTTTTATGATTTCGCTAGGTGATGAATCAACAGGAAGTAATCGAATCAATCTTGGAGGAGGTATTAACAGTTTAGGAACTTCAATCGGTCCGATCGTTGTTGCATTAGCATTGTTTGGAACTTCAGCGGCAATAAAAGATGAGCAAATTGCTAGTTTAAGTTTATCTAAAGTGATTATTCTTTACAGTTGTGTTGGATTATTGTTCTTAGGAACTGCTGCTCTATTTGGCTTTTCAAAGAAAGTACCAGCTGGAATTAGAGATGAAAAACCTGAGAAAGCTAAAAAAGCAGTTGTTACATTGTTGGTAATGACTGGTTTATTGATTGCCTGTTTCGCACCTGTTTTTAATAGTTATAGATCAAATGAAGCAAAGCAATTGATAGAATTAGAGCATGATTTAGAGTTAGTTTCAAAAGATGAAAATGGTGTTGATTTAGTTTCTCTTAATAATACTCAAATTTCAACTCAACACACAATTCAAACTACAATCGATTCTATAAAAAAACCATTAGAACAAAAAAGAATGATTTGGCTTACAGGAGGTTTGGTTGTTATAGTTGGAGGATTACTTTATGCTTTTAAAGCGGGTAAAAAGCAAAAAGAAAACTGGGGAGCTATGCAATATCCTCAATTAACATTAGGGATGTTAGCTATTTTTGTTTACGTTGGAGTTGAAGTTGCAGTAGGTAGTAATTTGGGCGAATTATTGAAAAATAAACATTTTGGAGGGTTTGGTTCTTCAGAAATAGCACCTTTTATATCAATGTACTGGGGAAGTTTGATGATTGGTCGTTGGGTTGGAGCAATTTCTGTATTTAATCTTTCTAAAATAACAAAAAATGTATTGAGATTTATTGTTCCTCTAATTGCTTTTGGTTTAGTGTTATTATTCACAAGTCAATCAGGTTATAATGTCACGAGATTGTATTGGTATGTTATCTGTGTCTTAGTTCAAATTGTAGCATTTTTTATTACAAATGATAAACCTGCCTTGACTTTAACAGTTTTCGGAATTCTTGGTGCTTTAGCAACTGTAGTTGGATTACTTTCAACTGGTGATGTTGCAATTTATGCGTTTTTAAGTACAGGATTATTTTGTTCGATTATGTGGCCATGTATTTTTTCTTTATCACTTGCAGGATTGGGAAAATATCAGTCTCAAGGTTCAGGTTTCTTGGTAATGATGATTTTAGGAGGTGGTATTATCCCGCCAATTCAAGGTAAATTATCAGATTTGGTTGGAATTCATCATTCATTTTTTGTAGGAACGATCTGTTTCATTTATTTGGCATTATTTGCAATTTATGTGAATAGAATATTGAAAAAGCAAGGTATTTCTTTTGACGAAGAAGTTGTTGGACATTAACTAATAGTTAAAATCTGTTAAATATTCTTCCAGTATTTGCAGAATAATATCTTTGTTATGTTAGTTTATGATTGTGGCTAAAGACTTCAATCGAAATGTAAATCGTTCACATTTCCTGAATCAAATCAGATTATTAATTGAAATAACTTTCTTCGAAAAGAACCTTAACTTCTGACCTTAAATTGACGAATTTGTCGATTTTAATCTTCTCTACGCACCAAGTTTATGATAATCCTTATCTCTGGAATGTAGCTTTACATCTTTACAATATTTAGCTTCAATTATATTTTTATTTAATTATAATTTATTTTATCATGAATCATTTAGTGCAAAATTATTGGTGGATATTATTGATTCTTATGTCCATTGTGTTTTACAAGTTTATTTTAAGAGTCTTCTTTGGGATGGTGATTGTTCCTGAAGATAAAGTTGGATTGGTTACCAAAAAGTTTGTTCTATTTGGTGAAAACAAAGAATTACCTGATGGTAGAATCATTGCTACAATGGGAGAGGCAGGTTTTCAATCTAAAACGTTAGCACCTGGTTTGTATTTTTGGAAATGGATTTGGCAATATGAAATTAAAATGGAAAACTTTACGGTTATTCCTGAAGGAAAAATTGGTTTGGTTTTAGCAAAAGACGGTGTTGAAATTCCAACGGGAAATATCTTAGGTAAACGAGTGGATAGCGATAATTTTCAAGATGCTGAGAAGTTTATTGTAAATGGTGGACAAAAAGGTCGTCAAACAAGTTACATTACTGCTGGTTCTTATCGTATCAATACGATGTTATTTCAAGTCTCAATTACTGAAATGATTCGTATTCAGGAAAGCATGGTTGGAATTGTAACAACTTTGGATGGTATGCCAATTGAAGGAGGACAAATTGCAGGTCAAGATGTTGTGGGACATAATAATTTCCAGGATTTTGATATGTTCTTGAATAAGGGAGGGAATAGAGGTTTGCAACCACAAGTGATATTAGCAGGTTCTTACAACATCAATCCATGGGCGGTTCAATTAGAAGAAACACCTATGACTGAAATTCCAATTGGTTATGTAGGTGTTGTGATTTCATTTATTGGACAAGAAGGACAAGATCTTACAGGTTCTGATTTCAAACATGGTAACATTGTTCAAAAAGGTCAAAAAGGTGTTTGGTTGGAGCCGCTAGGTCCTGGTAAATATCCAATCAATAAATACACGATGAAAGTGGAATTAGTTCCAACAACGAATTTGGTTTTAAACTGGGCGAGTGCAAGAAGCGAAGCGCATAATTTGGATAAAAATTTATCGACAATTACTGTTCGTTCAAAAGATGGTTTCCCATTCAATTTAGATGTTTCTCAAATTATTCACGTACCAACAACAGAAGCTCCAAAAGTGATTGCTCGTTTCGGTAACATGATTAATCTGGTTTCTCAAGTATTAGAGCCGACAATTGGTAACTATTTCCGTAACTCAGCTCAAGACAGCGATGTAATTGCTTTCTTAAGCACTCGTAAAGAACGTCAAGATTCAGCGAAATTCCACATCAAGAAAGTATTGGATGAATACAATGTGAACGCAGTAGATACGTTGATTGGAGATATTACGCCTCCAGAATCATTGATGAAAACATTGACTGATCGTAAAATTGCGGAAGAACAAAAAGTAACCTACGAAACACAGAAAAAAGCGCAAGAAACACGTCAAGGAATGGAAAAAGAGACTGCCATTGCTGACATGCAAAAAGAAATTGTATCTGCGCAACAAAGTGTTGAAATTGCTGAAAAAACCGCAAATGCAGCAGTGAAAAAATCAGAAGGTGAGGCAGCGAGTGTGAAATTAGCAGTGAGTGCTGAAGCCGAAGCGACAAAATTGAGAGCGCATGCACAAGCCGAAGCGACAAAAGCGAAAGCCGAAGCAGATTCTTTATCTATTAAATTAAGAGCAGCAGCCGAAGCAGAACAGATTTCATTAACTGGTAATGCCGAAGCAGAGAAAATCTTAGCAATTGGTAAATCTACAGCTGAATCTTATGAATTAAGTGTAAAAGCCCTAGGAAACGAAAACTTTACACGTTATAAAATCACAGAAGAATTAGCGAAAGGAAATATCAAATTAATTCCTGACGTATTAATCGGTGGAGGACAAAACGGAAACAGCGGAACAGCCCTTGATGGTTTATTAGGATTAAAACTAATGGAAATGATGGATCCAAAAACAAAAGAAATCATCAAACC
>CANGOA010000191.1 GCA_947455255.1 Flavobacteriia bacterium
AAGTCAGCTGGGTGGGAGAATAATACCCCCCAGCTTTCTCCTAACCAACTATGAAAATCAACTTCACCCGTAGAAGTTTGTGCTTTAAAATTTGGTGCGATATCGCCTAATCTTAGTGCCATAGTTTTAGAATTATAAATTAATAATTATGATTTAATAAATTAATTATTTTTTGAATGGTTTTTTGTAAGGAATGTCATAAATTACGCTTGTGTAATATAACGCTCCAATAGTTGGTCCAGCAGCATATTGAATGTATCTGTTGTTTAAGATGTTAGTTCCACCCACTTTCAATGAAGCACCTGCTTTTTCGAATTTGTAAGAAACTTGTGCATCAACAGTTTGGAAAGCTGGTACACGACCATTCGCTAATGGGCTGTTCCAATCGTAAGCATCTTGCCATTTCCATACGATGTTGAATCCTACATTTTTAACGATTTCTCTGTTACCAAATTGAACATTCACCGCATATTTTGGTGTGTTGAAACCTGTGAACGTATTACTCTTAGCACCAAAGATATCTGTTTTGTTTTTCGCTTCAAATGCATTGTAGTTTAAGTTCGCAGAAACTGAATATTTCTTGTAGAAATTATAGCTTAAACGAATAGCAGAACCATAACCAAAGAAAGTGTTAGTTGAATTAGCATACACACGGTATTTAGTTGGTGTATTCAAAACATCTTTCGCTGAAGCTAATGTACCAAGTTGATCTTGGTTTTTAGATGTAATATCAGCGGTTGTTTTTGTGGGTACAGCAACTTCTAATTGACCTAAGAAATTTTTGTATTGGTTAAAATAGAAATCTGCATCTACTACAAATTTGTTATCAAAAAGAACTGCTTTGTAACCGAAGTCTAACGCTTGCACTTGTTCTGGTTGCATTTTTTGGATATTTGCAGCAACTAATAAATTTTGATATTTCTGAATGTTTGCATCTGATTTATCACTTCCAACAGCTTTTGTAAATGCATCTATTGATGCTTGCGTGTAAGAGTTTTGCAAGTAATTCAAACTATCATTGATATATGACAATCCACCAACACGTCTAACACCTCCGTTATTTACATACGATAAAGCTTCAAATAATGCTGGGAAACGGTAACCGTTTTGTCCAGAAATACGAATCGATTGATTTTTCGTTGGTGTGAAAACAACAGCCAAACGTGGATTCCATTTACCTTCAAAATCTAAGTTTTTATCGTAACGAATAGATCCAACAATTTTTAATTTATTATCTAACAATTCTTTACTTCCTTGAATAAATCCGCCGAATTTAGAATAATATACATCTTTACCTCCAGCTGTTGCACGATTGTTTACTGTTTTTGTATAATCAACAAAGTTGTTTCCATCAGGTATGATATCGTATACACGACCATCTGCACCAGCTTGTAATTTGATGAAATTATTTGTTAAAGAGGATAAATCGTATTGAAGTTCACCATGATACAACCTACTGTTTTGGTATAATTGTGCACCACCAGTAGTATTGTTTGGATTTTGTTTTTTAACGTATGGATAAATGGATGGGTGATCCCAGTTATTAATTCCAGTTATTGTAGATTTTACCGCATCAAATTCAGGTGTTCCTGGTTGTGGTCTTCCAGCATCTGCAGCAGCTCTTGCAGCAGCATTAGCTGCAACTAAATCATGTCCATTTGAATTATAAGCAGTATTCAATGCTGTTTGATAATCCGTTTTCCATTTTGTATTATCCTTAAATGTTAAATCTAAGTTATCCGCTAATGGTTTTAAGTTGTAAGAATTCCCTGTAGATTCTGTATTAGTGTATACTTTAGCTGATAATTTTTTTCCTTTGTATTCAAGAACGTGACTTTGTAACAATACGTTATTTAATTGAATTTTATTTCCACGTTGGAATACACCATCCATACCACCAGCTCTATACGTATAGCTAATTTGAGAAGAATCTTTAAATCTGTAATATAAACCTGCATCAAATTTACGAGTAGCAACTTCTTTATTTACTAAATCTTTTTCCCAATAACCTGTTCTTCTAACTAATTCAGTTTTTGTTTTACCGTCGTTATTTAAAGTCACTCCAGCTGGTAGGTTAACAGTAACTTTATTATTACTCTCATCACCATATTTATTCCATGCATCATATGCAGGATTATTTTCTGGAGAATTAAATCTATTTTCTGTATTTGAGGTTGTTAAACCAGATGGATTTTGATCCGTAGTATTTGAAGAAACCCAATCTACCCCTTGAAAATAAGAACCATTCAACTTATACGCAAAACGACTGCTATCACCTAAAGTTCCGGCAATACGCACTGCAGACTCAGACAATAAACTAGCAGCGTGGTCTTTGTTGTCTACATGATTTACACCTACACGTTGGTAGATACTTGCTCCTTGTGTTTTGTAAGGATCTTTTGTTTGTAAGTTTGCCAAACCGTTGATCGAGTTGATACCGTATAACGCTGAAGAAGTTCCAGGAATGATTTCCACACTTTGAATATCTAATTCATTTGGTCCAACAGTGTTTCCAATTGAAGCTCCTAATGTTGGCGCTTGAATATCAACTCCATCCACTAATTGTTGGAAACGGAAGTTATTTGGTGAGTTAAACCCACGTGTATTTGGAACTTTAAAGGATAACGAAGAAGTCGTTAACTGAACTCCTTTAACGTTTTCCAATGCATCGTAGTATGATGGTGCAGGTGTTTCACGAATTGCTTTGATATCTAATTTATCAATTGCAACTGGAGACTTCAACTGACTTTCAGAAATTTTTGAAGCTGAAAATACAACTTGATTCAACAATGCATATTGAGGATCTAATCCTAAATTTAATGTTGATTTTTCATTTTCTACAACGTATTCAAACTTATCATAACCTTGATAAAATATTTCTAAAGTAAATGGGAATTTTTGAGGAACAATCAAAGTGAATTTTCCTGTTGAATCTGATAAGGCAGATTTTTCTGAATCTTTGATTCCAACTTTTACACCACTTAAACCTTTACCAGTTTCTTTATCATGTAAAGTACCTGATAATTGGATTAGATTATTTTGAGCAGCCAACTGACCACTCACGGAGACCAGTAAAAACAACAAACTTATTCGAAAGATATTTTTCATTTTATTTTAACTTTTTTATTTTTTTTAAATTCTTGACTTAGGGTTTATCAGAGAATTTTCTTGGTTCATACAGCAGATGAACGACATATAGTATTCATAGGATACATTGTATACCCGTGAATGTTTTTTTACTTTGTTAGACATATTGATATAGTTGATTATTGGTTACTTTATTTTTCACAGCTTCGAGATTTACCACCTCACCTACCACAATGATCGCTGGAGATGGAACAGGATTTTCTTCGAACCTGAATTGAATGTTTGAGATTGTACCACGGATTATTTCTTCATTCGGTAATGAACCATTACTAATAATTGCAATTCCTGTTTCAAATTTACCAGCACGTTTGTATAGTGAAACGATCTCATCTAATTTTGTTAATCCCATTAAGATTACAGCTGTTCCATTCGATTGTGCTGCATACTTTACATCTGGATTTAATTCACCGTTTGACAAACTAGCAGAAATCACTGTAAAGCTTGTACTTGTACCGCGGTGAGTTACAGGAATTCCCGCCAAAGCTGGAACTGCGATAGAACTTGAGATACCTGGAACAACTGTTGTTTCGATACCGTATTTTTCAACGAATTCTAACTCTTCATATCCGCGACCAAAAACGAAAGAATCTCCACCTTTCAAGCGAACTACATTTCCATGAGAGAATGCGTATTTCACTAACAATAAATTGATTTCGTCTTGCGAATACGCTTTGAATCCTTTACGTTTTCCTACAAAAATCTTCGTTGCTATTGGAGCGTAATCCAATAATTCTTCGTTTTCCAATGCATCGTATATAATTACCTCTGCATTTTTAATTGCGTTCATCCCTTTTAAGGTGATTAATTCTAAATCTCCAGGTCCTGC
>CANGOA010000192.1 GCA_947455255.1 Flavobacteriia bacterium
TAAAGTCATACCTAAACCAGAACCTTCGATTGCTTGTGGTAATGCTGATAAAGGAGGATAAATAGTCCAACCAGCCATAGCAGGTCCAGTTTCTATAAATAAAGATACTAACATAATTACAGAAGAACCAGCAAATAACCAGTATGAAATCATGTTTAAAAATCCAGATGCCATATCACGAGCACCAATTTGTAGTGGAATTAATAAGTTGGAGAAAGTTCCAGATAAACCACCTGTCAAAAGGAAGAAAACCATAATAGTTCCATGTATAGTAACTAAACCTAAATACATATTTTCTTTTAATATACCTCCTGGTGCCCAAGTCTCACCTAAAAATAAGGATAAAAAGTCTGAACTTTCACCTGGCCAAGCCAACTGAATACGAAATAATAAAGAAAGTAACATTGCTACTAATCCCATAAATACAGCAGTTATTAAAAACTGCTTTCCAATCATTTTATGATCTTGACTGAAAATGTATTTAGAGATAAAAGTTTCTTCGTGGTGATCATGATGATCATGCGCATCGTGATGTCCGTGTGTGTCGTGTGTAATTGCTGACATTATATTTAATTTAAAAAAATTAATTCAATTTATTTCATTGCCATTTTAGTAGAATCACCAACCGGCGCTACAACAGCTGTTGAATCAGAAGCAACAGCAGCAGGTTTTAGGTAATCATCCTTGAAAGTAGTCTTAGATTTCTTCCAAGCAGCATATTGCTCTGGAGTATCTACAACAACAATCATCTTCATTTTGTAGTGTGCACTTCCACAAATTTTATTACACATTAAAACGTAATTAAAATTAGGATTGTCTTTTTTCTCTCTCATCTCTTTTGTAGAAATAGTAGGAGTAAATTTCATACGTGTAACTTGTCCAGGTACAGTATTAATTTGCGCACGGAAATGAGGGAAATAAGCTGAGTGAATTACATCTTTAGCTCTGAAACTAATTTCATACTCTTTTCCTTTTAATAAATGAAGCGTATCTTTTTGTAAAATATCATCGTATGCAGAAGCATCTAATTTAGCATTATGTCTTGCTTTCATTTGATATAACAAACGTAACAAACGAGTCTTACGATCCAAATCAGTTTCCATTTTCATTCTATCTTCAGGAATAAACATGTTCTTAGGATTATTCAATTTGTTTTCCAACAATTTAATACCTAAAACTGTACTATCAGCTTTACCAAACTCCATATAACGAATTGCAGAATCCAATGTCGCAGTAGTTAACAAAGCTAATTCATTTTCTTGAGTAGTTAACTTGTAATCATATTTTCCTAATACATTATCTTCACCAGAATAACGAGCAGTCCAATCAAATTGTTTAGAAAATAATTCAATTCGAATAGCTTCTTTAGCTGAATCACCTGTTATACCATTCCAAGTTTTTAAACCTAAAATAATAATAACAGCTAAAACGATAGCAGGAACAACTGTCCAAATTAATTCTAATTTATTATCATGCGGATAAAAATATGCTTTAACACCCGGTTTACGTACATATTTCCATGCAAAAACAAATAATAAAGTATTTGTTAAAAAGAAAACAGCAATAATAATTACGAAATTTAAGTTTAACAACCAATCAGTTGTTGCTCCATGAATAGATGCTGCTTCACCCCTACCTGTCCAACCATATTTAGACATTAAGAAAATAAAACCAGCATAAAATAATACCATGAATGTTAACATCAAATTAGCATTTAATTTGTTATCACGATTCGTAATATCTTCTTCTCTTCTTCCTCTTAGTTTAGAAGAAAGTTCATACAATCTTACTAATTGGGATACTGCAAGTACACCCAAAACGATTACGACAATTGTTATTAATTTAAAACTCATCTTGTTAAATATATCAATGAATAAAAAGGATTATTAAATATCGTGATGAATACTTTCGTCTAAGAAAGGGTGATTCACTACTGTTAAAGGAGCTTTTGTTAAATTTCTTAAAATAGTTTTTAAGAATAAACCTAAAACTGCCAATAATAATCCAATTTCTAAGAATCCAATTTTTGCATGTTCACCCATAGAACCAGCCATAATCATAATATAAACATCTAACCAGTGTCCAACTAATACAATTGAACCTACAAATGTTAAAATACCAGCATGTCTTTTTGCATCTCTAGACATTAACAATACCATAGGGAATACAAAATTAATCAAGAACATTCCAAAATATAAGAATTTGAAATCTTTAATTCTAGTTAAGTGGTAAGTAGTTTCCTCTGGAATGTTAGCATACCAAATCAACATGAATTGAGAGAACCATAAATAAGACCATAAGAAACTAGTTGCAAACGTCCATTTACCTAAATCATGAATATGACTTTCATTCACATTTGGTAAGTATCCGTTTTTCTTTAAATAAAGAGTTAAAGTAACTAATGTAATCATAGTCGTACACCACATACCAGCAAACACATACCATCCAAATAAAGTACTGAACCAGTGTGCATCGACAGACATAATCCAATCCCAAGATTGCATAGAACTAAATACAGCAAAGAAAACTAAAAACACAGCTGCTTTCTTATAGTTAGTAAAGTGAATATCAGTTCCACCAACTGTATCTTCTAAGATCGATCTTTTTCTAAATCCACGGTAGTAAATATAGTATACGAATAAATAAACGATTGTTCTAATCCAGAAAAATCCTTTATTCAAATAAGTAGACTTAGCAGTTAAAATTTCATCGTTTTTAACAATTTCTTCATCCATCCAAATGTATAAATGAGCACCATCTTGTAAAGTGATGATTAATAAAGTTACAGCCATTAAGATAATACCTACCGGTAAAAATCCAGCTACAGCCTCAATAATTCTTTTAACAGATGCATACCAACCAGTTTCCGTTGCGTATTGCAACGCCAAAAAGAAAAGTGCACCTAAACCAATTCCAAAAAAGAAAAAGCTATCAATTAATAAATTACCAGCAATACGTGTTTTCAAACTATGATCACCCATACTTGTAGCAATTCCAATACCTGTAAACAACAATCCTACGACAATCAATGTCAATGTAAGGATGTTAGCGTTTTTTGTTACTTTGAATTCCATCTTACTATCTTCTTTTATTATTTTTTAGTTGGTTTATCAACCTTTACAGAATCAGAAGCAGCAACAGTAGCTGAAGTACCATCTGCACTGAAAGTACCGTAAGAAGCATTTTGAAACTTACGTATGTAGTGAACCAATGTCCAAATTTCTTTTTTGTTTAACAAAGAATTATGTGCTCCCATTGCTCCTTTACCATAATAGATAGAGTAAAAAATCTGTCCATCACCTAAAGCAGCTTTATCTGCATAGTTTGGAACACCAGCATAAGCACCACTCGTGACCATAGGACCATTACCATCTCCTTTTTCACCATGGCAATGCATACAGTTAGCAGCAAATAATTCTTTTCCTTTTTTAAGAATTGCTTCTGAATTAGAAGCATTTAATATCATAGGATTTTTATCATTTGCAGCTTGATTGTATTCATAATCAGCCACAGTACTTGTTGTATAGTCATAACCTACTAAACCATGCGTAGAAGCAAAAGCTGCAGATGGCTTTCTATTGTAAGGTAACATCAATAATACTTCCTCTTCATTTGTTCCATAAAAAGGAATAGTATGTTTAGGAGGTGTCAATGCAGAAGCTGTGTTTTTGTAAGCCTCATTGATTTTACCTCTTACCTCACCGTAATCCACATATGGTTCTATTGCAGGAGAACGATACATATCTGGCATGTATTCTAATCCTGCACTATCCTTGTCAGTTGAACAAGAAAATAAAATCATTCCTGTTACAGCGACTGCGGATAAATTAGCTATTATCTTAAAAATTTTATTCATCACTCTGATAAATTACTATATAATTGGATAATCTATTTAACTTCTTTTTGATCTAACTCTACGTATCCAGTTGTTTGAATTAAAGAAGTTAATTCTTCTTCCGTA
>CANGOA010000193.1 GCA_947455255.1 Flavobacteriia bacterium
CTTTTATATCGTTAACGGACTCAAAACTTACTTTTTCTACGAACCAGGGAGAAGTTAAACCTAATCCAATCTCAAATATTTCAGCACTATTATTCATAGTACAAAGTTCGAAAAATATTAATTACCCACACTTATTCATATAGAGCCATTTTTTTTAAATTCTTCTAATAAACATAGATTAATATTTAAAAATAAGTACTCTGATTTTCAAAATACAGATGAAAATAATTATGTGGTTAATTAAGTTTTATTTTTTTGAAGATTCAATTCATTTCCATTAATATATAGGTAGTTACATCTTTTTGTTAATTTTAACTTAACTTTTATTTAATATACATATAACGCAATGGAGTAATAAAAGATTTAATAATAATCCTATTTTTAAAAAGAAGATTTGTTAAAATATTACATCTATATATTTTATGTTTAAAAAATTAAAAAGTATTCGAGCTAAATTTTTACTTCAATATGGAATCTTAATTGCTTTCTCTATTGTTTTAATGATTGTTATGCTATTTTTCGCAGGAAACATCAAGCATTATTATGAGATGAAAAATTCAACTCAAAACTTGAAGGTTTCTATTTTAGAGATGAAAAAGGCTGAGAAAGATTTTGAGTTATTTGATCTTACTAATGAGGATTTTTACAGAGATGGAACATCAGAAAATATCGAGTCAATTTCAACAAATAAATTGTTGACAAAACAGATTATCCAATTGTTAAAGTCTGATCCTGAGATAAATTCAAATCTTTTGATAAAACATCAGTTAGATCAACTTACTGAATTATTACGTGAGTATAATATATCTTTCAATAAATTAAAAGAAATACACATCAATAAAGGCTTTAAAGATTGGGGGCTGGAAGGGAAATTAAGAGAAGCTATTCATAAGATTGAAAAAGGAAAGTTGACTTATAATAAGTTAATTATGCTTTCCTTACGAAGAAATGAAAAAGACTTTTTTTTACGAAAGGATTCAGAATATATCAAAAAATTTGATGATTTAATTTTGGAATTTAAACAGACAATTTCAAGTAAGAACAAAGATGACGATCTGAGGTCGCTAATTAATGCATATCAATATTATTTTCATCAGATTTATTTAAAAGAACAAGAAATAGGATTAACAGTTAATGATGGTTTAAGAAAAAAAATGATGACTATCAATAATTCAATTTCACCATTAATAGAAGAGGTTCTTGCTACTATTTCGGATGAAGTTGATACATTTTATCGACGATCTGTATTAGTGTTGGTTTTTATTTTTTTAGTTCAGTTCATAATTGCAATGTATTTAGCTATTTCTTTTTCTAAAATAGCACGTGATTCAATTCAATCTATTAAAAATGGTATTTCTTCACTTTCGGATGGAGAGTTTCCGGTGAAAATAACACCTTCTAGTGAAGATGAAATTGGACAAACAACTATAGCATTTAATAATTTGTTAGATAGATTAAGAACTGCTGCTGATTTTTCAGAAAAGATAGGAAATTGGGAATTAGATTTAAAATATGATAAACGATATGATAATGATGTGATTGCGCTTTCTTTGCAAAAAATGCAAAATCTTTTAATCTCTTTTGATAAAGAAGAAAAAGAACAAAACTGGACAAGGAATGGACTTGCTTTAATTGATGAAATTTTAAGAAATTCAAATAAAAACATGCTTGATCTTGGCGATCAACTATTGAGTTGTTTGGTTAAATATGTAAACGCTAATCAAGCAGGGCTTTTTGTTTTGAATGAATCAGACTTAAATGATATTCATCTAGAACTTATTTCGAGTTATGCTTGGGGGAAAAAGAAATTTAGGGAAAAACGAGTTGATATCGGAGATGGATTGGTAGGGCAAACCTGGATTGAAAAGGAATATATACATCTCAAAGAAATCCCTGAAGATTATATTACTATCAGTTCTGGGTTGGGTGATGCTTCTCCAAAAACTATTTTTCTTACACCATTAATTGTTCAAGAAGAATTTGTTGGTATAATTGAAATTGCTTCTTTTCATGAATTTGATCAAAATACAATAGATTTCATTTTAAAAGTTTCAGAAAATATTGCTTCAACATTTGCATCTGAACGAATCAATGAGCGAACCAAAATTTTACTTGAGCAATCTAGAAGTCAAACGGAAGAAATGAGAGTTAAAGAAGAGGAAATGAGGCAGAATTTAGAGGAAATGGCTGCTATCCAGGAGGAGGTTGCTAGAAAAGAAGAAGCATTGAATTCTTACATAGCTAAAGCAAACTTAGGAGAATTAAATATATAATTAATATTTAAAAGGCTTATTGTTTCTCTTCCCAAATCTGTATAAGTTCCACCATTGTGTGAACGGCCTTTTGCATGTCTTGAACACTTACGTATTCATGGCGTGAATGAATTGCCATTTCACCAGTGAATATATTTGGACAAGGTAATCCCATAAAAGAAAGTTTGGATCCGTCCGTTCCACCACGAATAATGGTTGCTTCCGAAGTGATGCCCACACGTTTCATAGCTTCGATTGCATAATCTGTAACGAAAGGCACTGTATCCAAGACTTCTTTCATGTTACGGTACTGTTCGGAGATGGAAAATTCTACTTCTAGTTCAGGGTAGTTTTTTAGAATTTCATCCACGATGCTTTTAAGTCTATCTTCGTGTACTTTGAGGTTGGATGTCAAGTGGTCGCGAATGATGAAATTCACGGTCGTACATTCTAATTCTCCTTTAATGGATGTTGGATGTACAAATCCTTCGCGTTTTTCGGTAGTTTCAGGTGACCATTCGTTTTTTGGTAATGCAGCTACTATTTCAGATACAACTTTAATAGCGTTAACCATTTTGTTTTTTGCATATCCCGGATGTGCGCTGATGCCATGAATTTTGATTGAAACACCATCTGCTGAGAAAGATTCATCTTCGATGGAACCAAGTGTGCCTCCATCTAAGGTGTATCCGTAATCCGCATTTAGTTTTTCCATATCCAGTTCTTCCACCCCACGACCAACTTCTTCGTCAGGAGTAAATAGAATACGGATTTTACCGTGTTTGACTTCAGGGTGATTCACGATGTAGTGAGCAAAATCCATGATGATTGCAATTCCAGCTTTGTCATCTGCCCCCAATAGTGTTAGACCACTTGCAGTAATAATATCATCACCGATTTTTTCTTTCAGATATTTGTGTTTTTCAGTTGTAATAACTTGTGTGTTGTCATCCGGTAACACGATAGGAGTGCCATCGTAATTTCGGTGAAGAATAGGTTTCACATTTGTTCCACTACAATCTGGCGCAGTGTCCATGTGAGCGCAAAAACAAATGGTTGGGATATTTTCTTTTGGAGAATTGCTTTCTATGGTTGCATAAACATAGCCGTGTTGGTCCATTTCAGCATCTGAAATCCCCATTTCTTGGAGTTCATTTACAAGTACACGCGCTAGGTCTTTTTGTTTTTCTGAAGATGGGAAGGAGGTAGATGTTGGGTCAGCTGTTGTGTCGATTTGCACGTAGTTCATGAAACGGTCTGTAACGGTGTAAGTGTAGTTTTTCATATGGGATTTTTTTTCAAAATTAAGGAAAATTATTGTTACTTTTTGGAGCATCAAAAAGTAACCAAAAACTGCTTTGTAACTTTCCTTAGGCCCATTTTATCCCCACTACGTTACGATAAAAACAGAATTGTCATTGCTTCGTACTTCCCTTTTTCTCCTGGCGTCGAAAACACGCACATCCGCATGTCAATTCCTTGGTCTTGGAAAGTTACGAATCTCGGACCGCGATAAGTGTTTAGGATGTATTTCAACCGCATTGTTGGGCGGTAAGGGTAAAAAAAAGAGGCTGTCTCAAAACCAATTTGAGCAGCCTCTTTTTTATTTTCTATAAATTTCCGTAAAAATTCTATTTTCTATTTTCGGAAGATTCTCACGGAGTAAAAAAGTATTTTAAAGTCTAAAACAGC
>CANGOA010000194.1 GCA_947455255.1 Flavobacteriia bacterium
ATATAATTTTAATACATATAGGAGATGTGTTTCCTGAATATATAAATGATTGCATTTCACAATTAAAAAAATATAATTATAAAATTCATCTGATTATAGATAAAGAGTTATTTATTTTTTTAAATATGGATAATAATATAATTTTATCGGATATAAATGAATATATAGATGATTATTTTATAAATTATAAAAATAATTATGACTCTAACTTTAGAAATGGATTTTGGTTATCTACAACAAAACGTTTTTTCATATTAAAAAATTATGCAATTAAGAATAATATTTTAAATTTCTTACATATAGAATATGATGTATTGTTATACACAGATTTAAGTATTTTTTGTAATTTCTTACATAATACTACTGATGATATGAGTGTTGTAATTGATTCTAATAATAGATGCATACCTTCTATTATGTGGTTTAGAGATTCTGAAATTCTGATAAAATTATCAGAATTTATACTAAAAAATAGTAATGATAATGATATGGGTATTCTATTTAAATTCTTCAATGATAATGATAATGTGTCAAATTTACCATTAATACCTGATATAAATTTAGAAGATGTTTTAAATGTTAAAAATAATACTAATATAATTTATTCTAATTATTTTGAAAAATCAAAATCAGTTTTTGATGGTGCTGCGATTGGTCAATATTTGGGAGGTGTTGATCCACGTAATAATAGTAATGATAGTGTTGGATTTATCAATGAAACTACAATTTTTGATGTTTCTAAATTCAAATATATATGGATTTCAAATGAACCATATATGGTATATAATGATATGGTGATTAAGATAAATAATCTTCATATACATTCTAAAAAATTAAAAAAATTTATATGAGTACGTATGTAAATCAAAATTTCACTAAACATATAAGTGGAGAAATAAAAACAATAGTAGAGTGTGGATCAAGAGATTGTGAAGATGCTATAATTATGGTTGATTATTATCAACCAAACGTTATATATTCTTTCGAATGTAATCCATATTCAGTAGAAATATGTAAACATAATTCAAAGAAAAGAAAAGAAATTATACTTATTGATAAAGCAGTTAGTGATGAGGATGGTACTCTTATTTTCCATCAAACAGATATGGAAAAAAGTATTGATAAAAATATTGGAGCATCATCTGTTTTGATACATCATGATAACAAAATAGATTTTTTTCAGAAAAAAGTTGAAGTTGAATGTGTTAGACTTGAAACTTTTTTGAAAAATAATAATATAAATAATGTTGATTTATTGTGTCTGGATTTACAGGGTTATGAAAGATTTGCTATAAATGGGTTGGGTGAATATATCAATAAAACTACATACATTATATCAGAGGTCGCATTTAGATCATTTTATGAGAATGATATTTTATTTGATGAATATATTAAATTCATGAATGATAAAGGATTTGAAATGATTGAATTTATAAGTTATGGTGATTTTGGTGATGCACTATTTAAAAAAATAAAATAAAATAATGGAAATTATACAAGGTGAAAAATTCATCCAATTGGCAGATGAAAAATATATATTTTATAAACACACTCATGAAGTTAATGAATTTCTTGATAATATAGATTTTAATGAAGATTTTATCTTGATATCTCATAATAGTGATGGGAAAGTTAAGGATGATGATAAATTTCCTAATGCTGATATTAGGAAAGTTCCTAATAATTTAAAATATTGGTATTCTCAGAATGTTTGTATTGATGATTCGAGATTGATTAGTATTCCCATAGGGATGGAAAATTCTAAGTGGTTTAATTATTTTGGTGTTCACAAAATTAATAAAATTATTGAAAAACTAAAAGATGATAGGAAAATAATAAATACAGTTTATATAAATCATAATGTGAATACTAATTTACAAGAACGTTCTATTGTTTATGAAATGTTCAATAATAGTAGTTTTTGTACGATAGAACTTGGTGGTAATGGTGTAGATTATGATCGATATATAAACAATATATATAATCATAAATTTGTGATATGTCCAGAGGGGAATGGTACTGATACTCATAGAACATGGGAAACTTTATACTTGGGTTCAATTCCTATTGAAAAAAGGAATAATAATAATAAATTTTATTATGATTTACCAATATGTTTTGTTGATGAATGGTGTGATATAACAGAAGAATTTTTAGAATTTGAATATAAAAGAATAACTGAAACTATTTTTAATTTAAAAAAAATTGACTTTGGTTATTGGGTTAAAGATATAATGGATAAAAAGAAAAAAATAATGTAAGATATGGTGTCTGTTTATTTAAATGGTAGGTTGGGTAACCAATTATTCCAATATGTGAGTTTGCGAATTGTTGCAGAAAAATATTCAACTAATTTTTACATACCAAAAAATGTAGATGAATCTATTACGTTTTATAAAAAAATAACTAATATATTATTCATAAATCTTGAATTACCAGTAGAGACTAATCCACATTATTGGATAGGTTGTGATATATTTGATATAAATTTTGGTTATGATGATGGTAGCATATGTAAAATATCTAATGAATGCAATTCTTTGGATGAACACCAAGATGGTTCTTTTTTATATGGGTTTTTCCAAAATGAAAAAAACTTGAAAGATAGACGTTCGGATATAAAAAAATGGTTGTGTGTTAAAAATGATATATTGAATGATAAATGTAATCATATATTGGAAAAATATAATCCTAATAATTATTGTTATATACATTTTAGAGGAGGTGATTACAAATCTATTGATAAATATTTTTTACCGTTAACATATTATACACGTTCAATGGATAAAATGAAAAGTGATTATCCTAATATTAAATTTTTAATAATAACTGATGATATTGAAACTTCGAGAGAATTATTTAAAAATTATGATATTGACTCTATCAGTAACGAAATGTGTATTGATTTTTATCTGTTATATAAATCTGTCTATTCTATAATACCAAATTCATCTTTTAGTTGGTGGGGTATTTGGTTGAGTGATTCTAATATTAGAAACTTAGCACCATATGGGTGGTTTAATTATAATGATTGTGGTGATTTTGAACCAAAATATATTAAATCTGATAGATTTGAATATGTTAAAAATGAAAAATATGAATTATGATAGTGATTAAATTACAAGGTGGTTTGGGAAACCAATTATTTCAATGGGCATTGGGTAGATCCCTTGGCATTTCTTTAAGGGAAAAAGTTTATTATGATTTATCCTTTTTGATAAAAGGAAATGTTTCTACTAAAAGAGAATATGAATTGAACATTTATGAGAATGCTAATATAGATATATTTCAAAATGATTTTGATATTAGATCTTGGTCTGATGAGCCAAATAAACAATTTTTAAAAATTAGTGATGATTTCCATTTTAAAAACTTTTCATTAAATGAAAATTATCACTTGTATTTTGATGGATATTGGCAATCAGAAAAATATTTCTCTGACATAAGAGAAATTATTTTGGACGAATTGGAATTATCATCTGATAATAAAATTAAATTAGATTCAAAATATAAAATGTTAGATAAAAATTTAACATCTTTACATATAAGAAGAACAGATTATACATCATCTAATGGATTTCATCCTGTCCAAGATTTGGATTATTATGATAAAGCATTGGAAATTATTGGTAAATATGATAATTTAATGATATTTTCTGATGATATTGAGTGGTGTAAAAATAATTTAAAATATGATCGAATGATTTTTGTCGAAGGTAATAAAAATTATGAAGATATTTATTTAATGTCTAAATGTAAT
>CANGOA010000195.1 GCA_947455255.1 Flavobacteriia bacterium
ACACGCTGGAGAATAGGTAACGCATATGCGGAAATTACCACTAACGTGCCTGAAAAAAGCCTTCTGGAGCACCAGCATGGTACAGGTGGTCGTAACTTTCAGGGTCGCCGTGCAATGCGCTACATAGGTGGTGGTAACAAGACCATGTATCGTTTGGTAGATTTCAAGCGTAACAAGAACGAGATCAAAGCTACTGTTAAGTCAATAGAGTATGATCCAAATCGTACAGCTTTTATCGCTCTTTTACATTATGTAGATGGTGAAAAGCGTTACATCATTGCTCCTCAGGGCTTAGAAGTTGGTGCTACTGTAGTAAGTGGTCCTGCGGTTGCTCCTGAAGTTGGTAATGCATTGTTACTGAAGAATATGCCTTTGGGTACTGTTATTCATAACATTGAGTTGCAGCCAGGAAAGGGTGGTGCACTTGCTCGTTCTGCAGGTACTTACGCTCAACTTAGCGCTAAAGAAGAAAAGTATTGCGTACTGAAAATGCCAAGTGGTGAGCTTCGTAAAGTGTTGAGCACATGTATGGCAACTGTAGGTATCGTATCTAACAGCGATCACGCTCTCCAGTCAATGGGTAAAGCAGGTCGTAACCGTTGGAAGGGTATCAAGCCACGTAACCGTGGTGTTGCGATGAACCCGGTAGATCACCCGATGGGTGGTGGTGAAGGTAGGTCTTCAGGTGGTCACCCACGTAGCCGTACAGGTAAGTACGCAAAGGGTGAAAAGACAAGAAGCCGTACCAAGTCAACTAACAAGCTGATCATCCAACGCAAGAACGGTAAGAAGCTCTAGGTTTAAGTTAAAGTAGGTAATCATTAATTGATTGATACATTTCAATCAACACTCATAAAACAAATAAGTCAATAAAATGGCTCGTTCAATAAGCAAAGGACCTTATGTAGATGCTAAACTGGGACGTAAGGTATCCGCAGTAAATGATGGCAAAGTGAAGAAAGGTGTAGTAAAGACCTGGAGTCGCCGTAGTACCATCACCCCGGAATTTGTAGGACTTACTTTCGCTGTTCATAATGGCAACAAGTTTATACCGGTATATGTTACTGAGTATATGGTTGGTCATAAGTTAGGCGAGTTTGCACCTACCCGTAACTTCAGGGGACACAGCGGAAGCAAACAGTAAGTAATTACAAGGTCGATAGTAGAAGGGTAGTACCTGATATTATAGATATTTAGAGAAGAGTAAACAATAGTAATAATAGCGATTGTGGCACAGCGAGATATCTGTGTCTGAAATCAAAAATCATAAATAATGGAAGCTGTAGCTCGCTTACGAAATTATCCTACCTCTCCCCGCAAAATGCGCCTTTTGGCTGATTTGATCCGTGGGTTGGACGTAGAACAGGCACTGAATACATTGAAATTCAGCACAAAACATCCTTCAGTAGCAATGGAAAAGTTGCTGTTGAGTGCAGTTGCAAACTGGAGAGTAAAGAACGAAGGTGTGGATCTGATTGATGCAAATCTGTTTGTTAAGACAATATTTGTAGATGGTGGTCGTGTTCTTAAGAGGATGCGCCCTGCACCACAAGGCCGTGCGTACCGTGTTCGTAAGCGCAGCAATCATATCACTATCATAGTAGATAGTCGTATTCCGCAGGTTCAAACAACTGAAGCTTAAAAATTAAATAATATAACTCAATAATAGTACAATGGGTCAAAAATGTAATCCTATAGGTAACAGGTTGGGCATCATCCGCGGATGGGATTCAATGTGGTATGGAGAAAAAAAGGACTTCGGCCAGAAACTGGTAGAAGATCACAAAATCCGCACTTACTTGGCGGCGCGTATCAACAAAGGTGGTATTTCACGTATAGTTATAGAGCGCACATTGGGTAAGTTGATCGTGACCATCCACACGTCTAAGCCTGGTATTATCATAGGCAAGGGTGGAACTGAAGTTGACCGTATCAAGGAAGAACTTAAGAACCTTACTAAAAAGGATGACGTTCAGATAAACATCATGGAGATTCGCCGCCCAGAGTTGGATGCGATGATCGTTGGTGACACTATCGCCCGTCAGATAGAAGGCCGTGTTAGCTACAAGCGTGCAATTAAGATGGCAATATCTACTGCAATGAGAATGGGTGCCGAAGGTATCAAGATCAAAGCAAGTGGTCGTCTTAACGGTTCTGAAATAGCACGTTCTGAAGAATTCAAACAAGGACGTACTCCATTGCACACTTTCCGTATGGAAATAGACTATGCATCTGTATATGCTATGACCGTATATGGTAAGATCGGATTGAAGATCTGGATCTGTAAGGGTGAAGTTTTGGGTGAAGTAGAATTGAACCCTAACTTCTCTGCAAATTCTGACAGCCGTGGTAACAATCGTCAGGCAGGTTTTGCAGGTGTAGAAGGATCACGTGGTGAGCGTGGTGGTAACGACCGCAGAGGTGGTGACCGTGGCGGAGAGCGCCGTGGTGGTGCAGGAGCGGGTGGTGATCGTCGTGGTGGCGGTGGCAATCGCGGAGGTGCAGCCGGTGGCGGTAACCGTGGTGGCGGAGCAGCAGGTGGCCGTCGCTAGTTAACTACTGATTTAGTAAGATAGACAGTATATATTCATAATATTTAGCATACTTTTATAATTTTGTAACAATGTTACAGCCGAAAAAAACAAAACACCGTAAAGCCCATAAAGGCAGGATAAAGGGTAACGCACAGCGTGGTGCAATGATTTCTTTTGGTTCATTTGGCCTTAAGGCTATGGAACCAAAGTGGATCACAAACCGCCAGATAGAAGCTGCCCGTCAGGCAATGACCCGCCACATGAAGCGTGAAGGTAATGTGTGGATCCGTATATTCCCTGACAAACCAATTACTCGTAAGCCTGCAGAGGTACGTATGGGTAAGGGTAAAGGTAGCCTGGAGTTTTGGGCTGCAGTTGTTAAGCCAGGTCTGATCATGTTCGAAATGGATGGTATCCCTGAAGAATTGGCACGTGAAGCGATGTTGCTTGCCGCACAGAAGCTTCCAATCAGAACTAAGTTCGTTGTACGTCACGATTATGCTGGCGAATAATACCGGAAGGAGACACGTAGTTAGTTGTTGTTAAGAAGCAAGTAACTATCTCAATAATAAAAACAGGAAGTGAAAAGTCGGGGACTGATTGCTAACTACTAATAAATAATAAAATGGCAAAAGACAAAAAAGCGAAGGTCGATGATTACCGCTCGCTGGACAATGCAGGACTAGCTTCAAAGATCAGTGAAGAAGAACTGCGTCTGAAAAAGACAAAGTTTAGTCATGCGGTTAATCCAATTGAGAATCCACTGGTTATCAAGCAAATGCGTCGTCAGATAGCACGCCTGAAAACTGAGAATCGCAAAAGAGAATTAGGTTTCTAATAAATATTATTGATGTCCGTTATGGCAATTGAAAGAAAAAGTAGAAAAACCCGTATCGGGGTAGTTAGCAGTGATAAGATGGAAAAAACCATCACCATTACTGTAGAACGTAAAGTTAAACACCCTTTATACGGTAAATTCCTTAAGAAATCATCGAGCTTTCATGCTCATGATGAAAGCAATTCTGCAGGAATCGGCGATGTAGTTCGCATTATGGAAACGCGTCCGCTTAGTAAGACTAAACGCTGGCGCCTGGTAGAAATTATTGAAAAAGCTAAGTAACTTTTTAGAATGATACAACAAGAATCCCGGCTCAATGTAGCCGACAACAGCGGTGCCAAAGAAGTACTTTGCATTCGTGTGTTGGG
>CANGOA010000196.1 GCA_947455255.1 Flavobacteriia bacterium
CATAACCTGAATCAGCTAATTGATTAAAAGCAGCTCGTACATCGTATGAGACATCTTTTTTTCCACTCATCCACATTTGTAACACAATCAAAGAAATGGCAATAATGGAATAAATCCAATATATATTGAAACCTGGTTTCTTTTTAGAATCGTTATTTGGTGTCATAATAATTACCCGTAATTAATCAATATTTGGTATATCTGTACGAACTGCGTCCGCCCATAAATCTTCTAAATCATAGAAAGAACGAGCGTCTTTGTAAAAAATATGTGCTACAACACTCACATAATCTAACAATACCCACTCAGAACCACCTTTCCCTTCTGTTCCCCAAGGTCTCTCTTCCAGTTCTTTACGAACATGACGCATTGTTGTACTTTGAATACCATCAACATGTACAGTAGAGTCCCCTGAACAAATCACAAAAAAATCAGCTACACGACTAACAATCCCTCGTAAATCAAGCACAGTAATATCTTTGGCTTTATTCTCTTGCATTCCCTCGACAATGGCATCACACAACACCTTTGCATCTATATCTTTTGCTACTTTATACATTCTTTCTTTTTATGAACTTACAAAACTAATTAAATTTTAATTTTACACTACTATATTATTACAATAACCATGATTGGAAATCAAATTATACACTTAGATCGTGTGGATTCTACTAGCAATTATGTTGCCACTCTATTATCTGAAGGTAAAGCACGTCATGGAATGGTAATTTTGGCAGAAAACCAATCAAATGGCAGAGGCCAACGTGGTGCTATTTGGCAGTCGGAATCTTCAAAAAATTTACTTCTAACCATTTACGTTGAACATAAGCAACTCGAAATTATTCATCAGGAAGCATTAACCCATTTTGTTAGCTTAGCACTTCATCAGTGTTTATTGAAATTTAAAATTAATGCTGAAATCAAATGGCCTAATGATTTATTGATAAGAGGTAAAAAAATTGCTGGTATTCTCATTGAAAATCAACTTCGAGGCTCAAAAATAGTAAGTAGCATTATCGGCATAGGTTTAAATGTATTACAAACTGAATTTGACATCCCTGGAAGTACAAGCATTACACTTGAAACAAAAGAAAGTTTCACAAAAGAAAATGTACTAAAAGAATTAATTAATCAACTTAATCAACTATTTCAAATTCTTACTCATAAGCAATATTCGAAATTGAAAGAAATGTACTTGGAAAAACTTTGGTTAATGAATGTGATTAGTTTATTCGAAAGTAAGAATATACGATTTTCTGGAATCATTCGAGGAACGGACGAATTTGGACGATTACAAATAGAACATAATCAACAAATCAATACGTATGAATTAAAAGAAGTGAAGTTTACCCTTCGAAATGAACTTTAATATTTTCCGTCATAGTATTAAACAATTGTTTCAAAGGTTTTTCAGCTAAAAACTGAATCGTTTTACTCATTTTCCCATCAAAATACAATTGTCCCTGTGTACCATTCTCAGTTTCTGTAAGTTTTACCGATAATACGAATGGAAAAGGTGATTTTGCTCCAGAAATTAAATTTATCTCTTTATTTTCAATTATACTATCTAATACTAGAGGAATAATTATACCACCCTGTATTTTAAATGAACACTCTGTATTTGTAGAAGTCCAAGCTGAAATTTTATCTTGAGGTAAAAGATAATTAAGGTTTTCAATATTTTTTAAAAAATTAAAAACTACAGCTATAGGCTGATTTACAGAAGAAGGTATACTTTCTATTATCATTAATTAGACCAATTACTTGGATCTTCTCTCCATTTTTTCAGGGATGTAAGATCATCTTTGGTAATAAAATCATGTTTCAAGGCTTCCTCCATTAAGAAATCATAGTTTGTCAATGTTTCAAACTTACATTTTGCATTTTTAAAATTTTGCTTTGCAATATCAAAACCATAACTAAAAATAGCAACCAAACCTTTCACTTCACACCCTGCCTCTCTTAGTGCTTCTACAGCTTGTAAACTACTTCCTCCAGTCGAAATTAAATCTTCAATCACAACAATTTTTTGGCCAGCTTCGTAATCTCCTTCTATTTGATTTCCTAAACCGTGTGCCTTAGGAGAAGTTCGAACATAGATAAATGGTACACCTAATTCTTGTGCAACAAGTGCTCCTTGAGCAATTCCTCCAGTAGCTACACCTGCGATTGCATCAGGCTTACCAAACTTATCCAAAATCACTTCAGCATATGACTGACGGATAAAAGTACGAATTGTAGGATAGGATAATGTTTTTCTATTATCACAATAAATAGGCGACTTCCAACCAGAAGCCCAAGTGAATGGATTTGCAGGCTGTAATTTAATTGCTTTAATTTGCAGTAAAAATTCGGCAACTTTTAGTGCCCTGTCGTTATTTAAAATCATAACCACAAATGTATAAAGTTTTTATTCAAAATCGACCAATCTTTTTTATTTCTATAAAGGAAATTAAAAAACATGACGGAATTTTCATTCGTGAAGAGTTCGCAATCACTGAAAAAGTGCAACTTACAGATTTATTAACAAGTTTACCAAACCATCTTAATTTGCATGTTATATGCGAAAATCCTGAAGAAACAATGTTACTTTTCTTTGAAGATCATCAAAAAGTAGAGGCAGCAGGTGGTTTAGTTAAACGAAAATCTAAGTTTTTATTTATAAAAAGAAATGGTACTTGGGATATCCCTAAAGGTAAATTAGAAGGTAATGAAACACCTGAAGATGGAGCTTTAAGAGAGATAGAAGAAGAATGTGGCATCACAAATATTGCACTAGGTACTCATATTATAACTACTTACCATACCTACGAATACAAAGGAATTCCAACTCTAAAAAAAACATATTGGTATTCTTGCGATTATTCGGGGCCAAAAAAAGGCACACCTCAACTTGAGGAAGGAATAACAAAAATAGCCTGGAAAAAAACAGAAGAATTGAATAAAATATTAGAAAACACCTACGCTTCAATAGCAGATGTTATATTTACATATTTTGGATAGCAACGTATGTTAACTTTTTTTGTCTATTAATAGACTATTTGAATTAATAAAAATTGTAAACTTGTAAAAAAATTAAAACTATGAAAATTTTATTCTCTACTTTATTATTATTTATCGGAAGTGTATCTTTCGTAAGTGCTCAAGATCATGACCATAATGATCCAAATCACAAACATACAGAAGTAACAAAAGAAAAAAAAGTTAAAAAGAAAAAAGAGCCAATTACATTTAAAACATTGACAATTGAGGCTAACAGTATCACTTATGGTGTTGATACTACTTTTACCTTCACTTTTAAAAACACAGGTAAAGAACCAATTATAGTTTCAAACGTAGGAACTAGCTGTGGTTGTACAAAAGCAAAATCACCTGAAGCTCCAGTACCTCCAAGAAAATCTGCTGATATCGCTGTGAAATACGACACTAAACGTGTTGGAGGTTTTACAAAAACTATCACAGTAACTACCAATGTAAGCGAACCTATCGTACTTACAATTAAAGGAATTGTTAAACCTGCTGAAACTCCTAAAACTGCACCATCTACCAAAAGTGCTGAATAAGAATAATTGGGCTAATGGACAAAAAGTAGGCTAAAAACTTCTATAAGCTTTATGTTTACTAGCTTTGAAGCAAATCAAATGCTTTGAATAAAAAAACTGCTTTTTTTGCAACTCTACAATTACCAAGAAAAATGGTAAAAAGAGTGG
>CANGOA010000197.1 GCA_947455255.1 Flavobacteriia bacterium
CAGTTATCTGTTAGTTTATCAAGTTCTTCCCGCCAGAATACTACCGGTGAGCAGTTCAGTGCAAACAAAGCATCAAGCACAGATTGGTTGGGCTATGACGATGGTAGTCGTAATATTCCTAAAGGTATTCCTGATAGATTACAAAAGACAGACCCTAATATCAATGCATTGTCAAAGTCATTTGGTAATGATTGGGCGATCAACTCTAAGACCGCTAGTCCTGATATGAGATTCTCTATGGCATTATCTAATGTATTCAAGCGTAAGACTTTTAGCATAGGTAATACATTCGGACTGTCGTATTCAAATACAAAAACAAGTTTCAATATCAGTCGTCAGGATTGGGATACTACTAATTCAAAAAGTTATAACTACATAGACAGACAGTTTACTAACAATGTTAGTGTAGGTATCGTAGAAAATGTCGGATTGTCTATAGGTAATTCAAAAATTGAGTTCAAAAATTTATATAGCCAGATCGGTAAGTCTTTCCTGACCATTAGAAATAGTGTTCGTGATACAGAATATGCGGCAAACGCCGATGAACAGTCTTATGCTATGGGATATGACAGTAAAGCAACTTATGCTGGTCAGTTGAGTGGAACTCACAAGAATAAAACAGAAAGCAGAAAGTATAACTGGACCATTGGTTATACCGATGTATTCAGAAATATGCCGGACCTGAGAAGAATAAAATATACCAAGTCGGGTAGTGATACTGTTTATAAAGCTCCTATTGCTAATCAGGTAGATCCTATTAATGGTGGTGGAAGATTATATCAGACACTTTATGAAAAGGGATACAGCTTCAGTCATCAGATCACTCAGAAGATCAAGATCAAGGATTATAGCTTTGATCTGAATGCAGGTAATTATCTTGAATTTAAGAGCAGAGCATTCAATATGAGGCAGCTGGGTTATACTATTACTACTATTGGTAATGGTGCGAACGCAAGCAGGTTGACTCACCTTGATATCAACACAATTTTTGCAGATTCGAACGTTGGGGTTACTAAGAAATTCTTAATGGATGAAACGACCAACATCTTTGATAAATACAAGGCAAAGAATGAGTTGATAGCATCGTTTATTTCTGCCAAATTGCCTTTAGGAAAACATATTAACGTAGTTGGCGGTGTTCGCTATGAGCATAATATTCAGTCTATTGACGGGTACATTAATCAGAATCCTGTTTCTCCTAAGATCACTACTGATTTCATATTGCCTTCTATTAATGCTTCTTACAATTTTTCTGAAAAGAGCCTTGTAAGAGCTGCGTATGGTAAAACATTGAACAGACCTGAGTTCCGCGAATTTGCGCCGATCTTCTTCTACGATTTCGATGAACTGGCAGGTAATAAGGGATCATTGTTCCCGACGATCATCAGTCCTGATGGTTCTCAGCTAAAGGTAGCTGAGGTAAACAACATTGATCTTCGTTATGAACTGTATCCATCTTCTGGCGAAATGATCCAGATCGGTGGTTTTTACAAGACCATTAAAAATTCGATCCAGCGTGTATTGATCCCTGGTCAGACCGGTGATAATAAATGCTTCACTTATCTGAATGCTGATAATGCTTACACCGCAGGAGTAGAATTAGACCTACGCAAAAATCTTGTTTTCCTGGATAATAAATTAGGTACTAAGTTCCTTAAGGATTTTAGCGTAGTTGGTAATCTGGCATTATCAAAGAGTCAATTGACTTTCGATACAGCTAAAGCTAAGTCACAGATACAAAATGCAACGTTACAAGGCCAGTCACCTTATATCGTTAATCTAGGAATGTTCTACCAGAACAGTACAAGTGGTTTTCAGGGATCATTGTTATACAATGTTTCCGGTGCAAGATTATACGCTGTTGGTACTACTGAGAAGGCCGGCGAAAGCATTGGCGAGTTGCCATTCCAGTCACTGGATCTGACAATGTCAAAGGTGTTTAAGAATCATTACATGATCAACTTTGGCGTACAGAATCTATTGGACTCTAAGGTTCATTTTGTGAAGGATAGTGATCGCGACGGCAAGTTCAATAGTAATACTGTTGACAGAGATTATAAAATGTATAAGCCGGGCAGGTACTTTACCATCGGGCTGAAAGTGAAATTCTAACATACTTCAACTATTTATCTGGCGGTCGATTGAAACTAATTCAATCGACCGCTTTTCATTTTATCGTGTGCGATTCAGTTTCAGTCAGTTTTTTATCTAAATATTGTTAGTTGTCTGTGTAATACTATTGATCCGCTATTATACTTCATACTAACGTAACAAGTCGTTCATTTTGCCGTAACATTGGCAAGATACTTTTGCATTCAAACATAAAAATGTTATGAAAAAGTTTCTACTAGCATCTTCTTTGCTTTTGAGTTGTATTGGTACTTCAATGGCCTATACAACTGTTACTGTTCAGGACAGTATAGCTACAAACACACACTGGACCTGCGACCAGCAGTACCTGTTGAAAGGTTACGTTTATGTAACTGCAGGACACACACTGATCATTGATTCAGGTGTTATCATTAAAGGTGATAAGGATACTAAAGGAGCTCTTATAGTTGAGCGCGGTGCGCAGATCTATGCAAATGGTACTCGTAACCATCCTATCGTATTCACATCTAACCAGCCTGCCGGTAGCCGTTCATACGGAGACTGGGGTGGTGTAATCTTGTGCGGACAGGCTCCTGTAAACTGGACAGCTGGTCAGGCTCAGGTAGAAGGTGGTCCTCGTTCTTTCTATGGTGGTATCAACCCTAATGATAACAGTGGTGTTATGACTTACTGCCGTATTGAGTTTGGTGGTATCGCGTTCTCACCAAACAATGAGGTGAATGGTCTTACTTTCTGCGGTGTAGGTAATGGTACAACTATCAATCATATACAGGTTTCTTACAGCGGTGATGATAGTTATGAGTGGTTCGGCGGTTCTGTAAATACAAAGTACATTGTTGCATTTGCCGGTTGGGATGATGATTTCGATACTGACAATGGTTACAATGGTAAGAATCAGTTCTGTGTTGGTCTGAGAGATCCTTATGCTGCTGATCAGAGTGGTTCTAAGGCATTTGAAAGCGATAGCTATCAGTCAGGTACTGCAACAGGTATTGGTGATACAACTAAGATCACTAAGCCGGTTTTCTCTAACTGTACTATCATAGGCCCATTGGTTAGCCCTACATCAACTGCATACGATCCCCAGTTTATTGCTGCTGCTCATATTCGCCGTGGAAGTGCTATCAGTATCTTGAATAGTATATTGGCTGGTTACCCTGCAGGTGTGCTTGTTGATGAATCATCTGCTTCATTTGGTTCTACTGTAGGTAATATCGGTAATGGTATTCTTCAGTTCAGAAATAATATCATCTGCGGTATGCCATCAACTCCATTCAACAAGGATGTTGTATTTGTAAAGGATGGTGCACGCTCTTTGACTCCTACTACAGCTAATTCCGATACAACTTCCACCGGTACTGACTGGTCAGTTCTTGCTGGTTTTGCAGGTCCGTTCTCTTGGATCAGAAATCCTGCTTTCCACAATATCGAGTATGCAACAGAACAAACTGGTGTTCGTTTGGGTAATCC
>CANGOA010000198.1 GCA_947455255.1 Flavobacteriia bacterium
ACAATCAATTGCCATCCAGTTACAATCTTCAACTATACAATTTTTAATTGTGTTTGAAGAACCATACATCGTAATTCCATCTCCCCAACTTTTAGATATGTATGAATTTTCTATTTTATTATTTTGTCCACTGATTTCAACACCTTTTCCAGACCATGTTTCCGGCCCAGCATAATTTGTTTTGGTGCCATCCCATGTAGGGTAAAATTTATCAAATCCACTCCAAAAATGAAAGAAAGGCACAGGATATTTTATTTGTAAATCAGTTAAAACATTGTCTTTTCCTCCGTTTATATAGATCGAACCTCCCATTATATTAAATCCATGAATTATGATTCCAGAGGTATTGTTTAAAGTAAATGCATTTTTTTTGACTCGAGCAAAAAGTTTTTGAGTCTTTAAATTTTCAATATCTGTAGTGTAGAAATATAAATAATTGCCGTCACTATACCATTCATTTTCATTGTCTAATAAACTAATGTGCCCGGTAATAAAGCCGACACCACTCCCTATATAAGTTGATAAGTTTGATTGATTCCAGAAAAAATTTGAGTCACTTATGGTTGCTATGTCTCCTTTATTTTGAATTATTTTACCTCCGATTGCTATTATTTTATTTGAGCATAGGGCAGTTAAACGAGCTCCGTATAAATTATTAAAATTGTTTATACCCGGTATATTAATGGTTTTATCTGCATTAGCATACAATTTTTTAGCTTTAGATATGTTAAATATACCTTCTTTGATTTCAGGGTAAGATGCCTGCATAATTGGTGAATCATTTAAAAATAATTGAGTAACTGTATCTACTAATGGCAATTTGTATATGTTTTTACTATGACTAATCCAATTGTTAGCATCTAGTAAAATACTTGGTGAAATGACCACGTTTTCATTTTTGTAATTAGAAATGTATATGTTTTTATATTCTTGGTTTATTGTGATGTATTCGTAGTAATTACCTTCTCTTATATAAATTGTATCTCCAGATTTAGAACTATTTATTGCTTTTTGAATTGAAAGAAATGGGTTTATTATTATACCTGAATTTAAATCATTACCATTTATAGAAACGAAATACTTATTGCAATAGGCTTTTGAAGGATAGTAGAATAGGAAGAAAAATAAGATTAAAATTAAATTTGTAAATTTTGTTATGTTTTTATCCTGAATATATTCTTTCATAATTTTCTTTTTATTTTGACCCAACAACGTAGTATTGCCCACCTAAAGGTAATTTGGTAAAATATTTCTCGAATTTAAGTAGTGGTTTGAAAATATTAGTTCTAGGAAAAAATAAAATAAAATTTTTGTGAACTTCAGTAAAATTTGATTTTTTAAATAACTTAATCGTATAATTTGGTTTAAGTAATATAGCATCTACATCAAATGGACAGGTACTTACAATTCTTTGAGTAATGGGATTCCAAGGGTTATGTTCAAAAATATAGAATTTACCATTTGGTTTAAGAACTCTGTAAATCTCATTCATAATTTCATCATGTTTATCAAAATTTATATGATGAAAAACACAGGCTGTGAATATGATATCTATTGAATTATCTTCTAATGGTATATTTGTGCCGTCAAAATGTGAGAATGTAGCATTTGGAATCCCTCTGTTTTTAGCAACTTCAATACTTTTTTCTGAGATGTCAAACCCTATATATGCTGCAGAGGGAAAGTATTTACGAAAATAAACGGATGAGTTACCATCGCCACAACCGAAATCTAAAAATTTAAAAGACTGATTTTTTTGATGATTTGCTAAGATGTTGATTTTATGTTCAGAAAAGTATTCACTATTTACACCTGTGATCTCAATGTTTTTATTATGAATATTTCTATAATTGTTTGCAAATTCATCAAATTCGTCGAATTTTCTTTCAGAATTCATTTTATGGGGAATTAATTTGGTATTTTAGACTTAAAATTATTTTTTAAAACTTAAAAAACCAATTTATTTTAATAATATTCCATAAATATAGAAAAAAGAATCTTAATAAAGCCTACTTTTTCATGGCTTGTAATTTATTTATTTTATTAAATATTCATTATTGATGTTGAAAATTTTAGGGATTTCTTGTTTTTATCATGATTCAGCGGCAAGTATTGTGGTCGACGGAAAAATTATTGCAGCTACTCAAGAAGAAAGATTTACTCGAGATAAACATACTTCCGATTTTCCTGTAGAATCAATTAAATATTGTCTTGAAGAATCGGTTTTTACAATCGATGAGTTAGATGCAATAGTTTTTTATGATAAACCTTTACTTAAGTTTGAACGTTTATTGGAAACCTATTATGCTTTTTCACTAAAAGGTATTGTATCTTTTTTAAAGTCAATTCCAGTTTGGCTGAATGAAAAAATGTTTTTAAAAAAACTTATTTATGATGGTTTAAAAAAGGTGGAGCCATATGATAAAAAAAAGGTAAAATTACTTTTTCCTGAGCATCATTTATCACATGCTGCAAGTACATTTTTTACTTCACCTTTTCAAGAATCATCAATTTTAACAATTGATGGAGTGGGTGATTGGTGTACAGCATCTATTGGTTATGGTAAAGGGAATTCAATCAAATTGGAAAAAGAATTAAATTTTCCACATTCTGTTGGTTTATTATACAGTGCTTTCACTTATTATTTAGGTTTTACTGTAAATTCTGGAGAATATAAATTGATGGGATTAGTTCCATATGGAAATATTGATTCAGATCAAACTAAAGAATATATTCAAAAAATCAAAACTCATTTAGTAGATATTAAAGAGGATGGTTCAATATGGTTGGACCAATCTTATTTTAATTATTCCACTGGTTTACGAATGGCGAAAGATTCTAAATGGGAAGAATTATTTGGTTTTCCAAGAAGAGAAGATGAAAATGATTTACAGCAACATCATTGTAATCTTGCAATAGCAATTCAAAACGTTACTGAAGAGATAGTGATTAAGATGGCTATAGAAGCTAAACGAATTACTGGTTCAAATAATTTATGTATGGCTGGCGGAGTTGCTTTGAATTGTGTTGCAAATGGAAAATTAATCAAAGAAAATATCTTTAAAAATGTGTATATAACTCCTGCGTCGGGTGACGCTGGAGGTGCTTTAGGCGCTTCTCTTATTGGATATTACATTTATTTTGAGCAAAATAGAATTGTTGACGGTCTGAATGATTCTTTAGAAGGTTCCTATTTAAACCCTTCATATTCTGATAAAGAAATAGAGTTGATGACAAAAAAACTAAAGCTATTTTTCATAAGTATGATGATTTTAGTTCAATTACATCAATAGTTGCAAAAGATATTGCAGAAGGAAAAGTTGTAGGTTGGTTTCAAGATAGAATGGAATTTGGTCCAAGAGCTTTAGGTAATAGAAGCATTATTGGAGATGCTCGCAATCCTGAAATGCAAAAGAAAATGAATCTAAAAACCTCAGTTCGATTATTAACAATTTGATTGTCAGTAAAATAGTTTGAAATTAGAAAAGTAAGTGAAATACATTTAGTATCTTTAATGTGTTCAATATTAATGATTTAAACTATTTTTATGTATTTCACTCAAGATAAAATTACCGAA
>CANGOA010000199.1 GCA_947455255.1 Flavobacteriia bacterium
AACATTCAAGACATAGAAGCTTTGAAAATTTTATTTCTAACCTTATTTCTGGGTTAATAGCATATAGTTTCTTTCCTAAAAAACCAGCTATTAAATATGACGTAAAAATCACTGATCAGATAGCACTTTTTTAATCGAACTGAGGTTAAAAATAAAATATCGAGAAGGTTTTAGACCTTTTGCACCTTCTGTATTAGCAGAAGATGCTAGTCAATATTTTGATTTAGATTCACCCTACATGTTAATTGTTGCTCCAGTAATTAAAGAACGAAGAAAAACACTTCCTGAAAATTATAATGATTTAACATTGTGGGAACGGCTGTATACTGAGCGTAGCGATATTCAGTCTGTTACTCATTTAGATTTTTCTGCTAGAGTTCAGTGTGTTCACAATCGCACCAATCCAAAATATCATGAGTTATTAAGTGAATTTAAAAAATTGACGGATTATTCTTTACTAGTTAATACGAGTTTTAATGTGAGAGGGGAGTCAATAATCTGTACTCCCTATGATGCATTTAGATGTTTTATGAGTACAGAAATGGAGATACTCGTAATCAACAATTATGTTTTTAATAAAGCTGAGCAATTGGATTGGGAAAATAAGGAGAAATGGTTTGTGAATTTTAAATTAGATTAATGAAAAACAAATTATTTTCTCATATTATTAAAGCAATTTGTTAAAATAAAATTGAATAGATTTTCTAAAAGACATCTGGGCTTTCATGAGAGAAAGAAAAAAATTTTGGTTAGCGCCAATAATTATTGTTTTGATATTACTTGGTGCTTTAATAGTTTTAGGCGGAAGTAGTGCAATAGCTCCTTTTGTATATACGTTATTTTAATGAATATTAAAATAATTAAGATTCTTTATGAATACGTGTGTGGGACTAATGTTTTTCGAACATTTTACTATTGAATAATAGTGCTGAAATATTTGAATAGGTTTAGGTTTGTTTCATTCTTGGATTGTTGAAAAAGTGAGTTTTGAGTCTGTTCAACGATGTAAAAGAACTTCATATCCAAATTGATTTTCAAATGAGGTATAAGTTTAAAGATGAGAACGGAAATGAGTAACCGATTCTCTATACGATGCAAGGCAATGAACGTGGCAAAACTTGAATTTCTTTCAATATATCTGTTTCTTGCATGTGTACTTAGAGTAAATGGTTTAGATAATAAGGTTTCTTTAGTTCAAATACATTGGACTTTTAAAGCTAGTGGTTTTGCATTGTTATTTGAAGCCTACACTATGTTGTTAATTGAGAGTGAAATGCAAGTTTCTAAAGCATCAAAACTCATAGATGTTTACCTTCAACGCATTTGGAATATTTTTGATAATTGGATTTCGATTGCTTTTAAAGAAGATACAATTACCGAGCTAACCAAAATCGGTTTTGATGAAGCATCCACTAAAAAGGAGTATAATTATGTTACAACCTTAGTTGATTTAGACCAAAAAGAGTACTTTTCTCTACGAAAGATAGTGATTCAGAAACAATTTAAAAGGTAGTGACTTATTTTACAGATAAAAATGTTGATTTATTCAACATTAATTAAGCATTTATTGATATGTCTCCAGTATTTATATCTGGATGATAGAAAAAATTACCTAGCACAGTAATTACTTTTGATAGATTCTATGTGACTAGAGAAATCAATAAAGCAATCGGTGATATGAGAAAAAATAAAAGACGTGGTAATTTTGATTTGAAAGATAATAAATACTTATTCTTAAAAGGAAATTCAACTATTATCGAATATTCACAACCAGATAATCTAATGGATAAATACAAGAGCCTTGGTGATGCTTCCATAAAGGCACAGATGGACAAAAAAAAGAGCAAGAGGATATCGAAACATTGAATACTTTTTCAAAATGATTTACTTTGTAGTAGGGACGCTAAATTTAACTATCCACAATATTGCATATTGATCCATATTTAAATTAGGTGATATAATAATTTAACAAAGAGAGATTAAAGCGAATTGATAGAAATAAAAAAATCATTGTAATTCTTTTCTGCACAATAGTTTTCTTTCCAATTATTAAGTGCGTTGTCTCTTATTAATAGAATATCTATTGCAGGAGCACTTAAAAAAGAATCAATTTGTTCTGCAATTTTATTGATATTGAAATTTTTATCAAATATATATCCGTTGGTATTATTTACAATTTCTTTGTTACCGCCTACGTTTGTTGCAAAAACAGGAATTCCAGCTGATTGAGCTTCCATTATACTGACAGGGATTCCTTCGCTTTCACTCACATTCAAAAATAGGTCTACATAAATTTCATTGTAAAATTTTAATATGTCATTATTTGAAACAAATCCTTGTAATTTATATTCGCAATTTGTTAGTTGGTTTTTAGCTAAAGTAGAGATTTCATCTATAAGAGGTCCATCTCCAAAATGGTACCATGTAATATTTTTTGTTTTTACTTTTGATAAAATCTCTACAATTTGATTAACTCTCTTTACACTTGTTAAAGAAGAGCAAGAACAGATTATATATGAGTCTTTAGTTTTTAGATTGTTTAATAAATAATTATTACTTTTTCCTAATTTTGAAACTTTAATTTTATGATTTAAATTTTCTCCAACCCTTTTTAGCAATGAATTTTTACCATCTTCTGAGATGCAATAGGTCATTGTAAGATTTTTGACCATAAAATTTTTAAATGGGAGATAAGGAAACTCATTTTCTTCAAAATAAATATCCCATCTATGAGCTCTAGCTAAACTGACTTGGTGTTTATCTTGTTCTGATAACATAGCAATTGTTAAAGCTTTATAATCATGCCAATATGAATAAAGAATTGTATTAGAATTTTTTTGCAAAATAGTTTCGATAGTTTTTTTTAATAGGATAGCTCTGCTCAAATCATTTAATATTATTTTTAACATTAAAAATGAAATTTTTATTTTCTGTTTTGTTAGAGCATTAAATAGTTCAAAAATAAACAGTTTTGAAAAAATCAAAAAGAAACTTTTTAGTTTTGAACAGTCTAATATAGGTAAGTAAAATATTTCTGCGTTATCAGGGTATTCTCGTGCAGAATTGTTTATGATTGGTTTGTTAGTTATAATGAAAATTTTATTAAATCGACCAGCAATTATTTTCATTTCGTCATCAATAAAAAATTCTCCATTATTCAAAGGATAATTATCACAAAGTAGAAGAAGATTTTTTTTTTGCATAAAAATTTTAAAAGTTGACAAATTTACTAATTAATGATTTCATTTTCCAACCGATATCTAAAACATTCCATTTAATTATAAATACTACTATATTTTAAGGTATTTTTGTTTCAATTATATAGTTATGTATAAAATATTGATATTAGCAAATGATTTCCCTCCCAAAAACACTGTAGGATCAGAAAGACCTTATAGTTGGTCTAAATATTTCCCAAAATATGGTGTAAATGTTACAGTTGTAACAAAAGAATATACTTATTTGAGAGATGAATTTAATGATGTTTTAAAAAACAAAAATATAATTCGTGCAGAGTCGAACCTTG
>CANGOA010000200.1 GCA_947455255.1 Flavobacteriia bacterium
ACTATGAAATACAAAAAAGAGTGCCTCTAAAAGAAGAGAACACTCTTACAAGCTAGTTCTGGACTGCTTTGAAATATAAAGATAAATAAATGAATTTAAATTTGGAAATTAACATAGAATCTTAATGGTTAATCGTCACTAAGTTTACCCTGAGCTTGTCGAAGGGTCTCTCAACTCTTCCTCGTCATGTACTTCAAACTTCTCGGATCATAAAAAAAGCGGTACTGTAAACCTCCTGCTTTTTCTATCTCTGGGTTGTACGTATACACGTCTGGTATGTCTGGAGAATAATTTTTAATCTTCCCAGTGTAAATCAAAATGTCTTTAAACAAACTCATCGAACCTTTGTCGTAGGTAATGAAATTTGCTTCAGGATAAGCGGTTCCAACGTTATCGAATAATTTCCATTGGAACATGATTTGGATGTTTCCATTGGCGATAAGGTAATAATTTCTAAACGCAGAATTTCGGATGCGGTATTCGATGGTAATATCCTTGTATACTTCCGACTGGATGTTCTCAAAAATGACTTTCAACGGTGCTTTAGGACTGGAAGGAACCTTGATTGGATTAGAGAATTTCTTCAATTTCCCATCATAATATATAAAGTAATTGTAGTTACCAATGTACCCCATTTCTGCGTTTTTTGCAGGATTTGCAGAACGACTCGCTTCCTCTAATGCAAAGTCGTATCGATTCACCGTTATAATCGCATCTTCTTCGTTGTCTGGATTTAAAAACGCTTTGTGTACCTCATAAGTGTATTTCTCATTGCGCGGGATGGACAAACGACCTTCTACTTCACGTACCACTTGTTGCTCAAAGGGTAACACCACTTCTTTTTCTTTCTTTTTAAAAAATTCATCCGTCACCTTTTCCTCTTCTTTTTGTTCGGTACACGAACTCAAAAACAGGGCAGTAACTCCAAATATCAGGACAGAAAATCGCTTCATAGGTATGATTTTAAAACAAAGATAAGGATAAAAATAGGATGTGATTTATTGAATGGATTAAGCTTTTTATTTTTAAATTTACTTAAGATTTTCATGCATGCTCTACGAACAACAACCCTTTTACAAAATTCCGCGCGACCTCTGTCTGATCAAGTACCGAAATCTGCCTTTGCGTGAGTATGACAAAGGTTTAGATGAAGATTTGTATTGCTTTCCAACTACTTCAGGTTTTTATTGGCTCAAACACGAAGGAACACAAAAAAAATTCATGAGTGATTTAGTTTCCTTTTTTAACATACTAAAACTGGAAATATTTGTTTTTATGTGTGATGAAAACAAACCTTGGATTTCCAAGTTTACATCCAAACGCACAGATAGTAAAGCATTAACAAAAGCTCTTGATTACTTTAAAGCGGGGAAAGTAAGAACCAAATTTAACGGCGGACTTTTGGTTCACACCTTTGAATTTTCTGAATTTTTAACCCATTTTTTTATGCTTGTTCGCTGTGATGGAGGATTCTCATATTATCATTTCATAGATGACAAAAATGATTTTGTGTTCAGTTTACATTATTCTGGAGAACTCAACGTGATGACCTTGAATAAAAAAGCAAATAAACGTTTACATTCACTACTTTCCGACACAAATTTTTCAGATGCAGGGAGCGAAAATTCCGATCGTATTGGATAGTTCAGATTCGCTATGAAGAGTTCTATGGTAATTTAGAAAAGTGTATGTTTGGTTTTACCACATACTCAAAATGCCCTTCATTAATTGCTAGTATACAGAATAATACTTATTTTTAGTAGAAATTAATGTTTTATCTATAATACTAATGAAAATTAAATACTTTAACGAATTTAATAATGAATTAACTAACAATCAGATTAATAATTCAATAAATTACTATAAAGTATATTTTGATATTGATGATAATATTTTATGTAAAGAGTACATCAAAAACGGTACACTTTTCAGCATACATCATTTTCTAAATAAAAATGAAAATGAAAATGAAATTATTGACAATTTATCACTTTCAGCCCCTGTATATATTTACATAATTACTTCTGAAATTATCAATGGGAATCGATTAGAATTATACAATATTTATAAAGAAAATAAATTAATTCGGTACTCCAAAAAATTATATGATCATTTTGAAAATGTTATTTGTGATATTCCATATTTTTTAGAAACTAACACTCCTGATTACGTTCTTACAACAAAATATTATTACGATAAAGAAAAAGAATTTGTATCTGATTTAGTATTTCGTGTTAGTTATGATCACGATGGTTCACTTCTATCACTTACTTATAACCCTGAAGGAGAACAGGATTCAGAAGGATTCGGTGATACTGAAGAAGATATTGCTGAGTTAGCATCATTAACAGGGAAATCCGAAAACTTTATTCGATATTATATGAATGCGGATATTTTACCACCACCCACAAATTAATATTTATGACAAATATTATTGTACAAATGAACCATATAAAATGAGCATTTATATCACCGAAACATGGAGGTGTTTTTTAGAAACTACAACTTTGAATGGCTCTTCTAGTTCTAGTACTAATAGTGATTTAATTGATTAAAATAGTTTATAACATAACTATGAATAAATTCATTAAAAACAAATCAATTATGGATACAATATTAGAAAAATACGATATCACATTTGCTAATCAAATCACTGATGGATTTATAGATAAAACTGTAAATGGTAATAATATTTTTGCTACATATTTAAGTTCGATGATTGATTTAGACATTATAAATCAAGGAATACAAAATGTCGAGTATTATTTAAATGGAGGAGAATATGATTCAGAAAAAGAATATGTTTCAACAGAAATATTTTCCGCAATTATAGATAATGAAAATGTTAGTATTTTTTATTCAATTGGGAGCGACACATTTTCCCCTTTATTTATAATTTCTCTTGTTGATTTTAAGGAAATAATTATTGCTTGGAGAGATTTTTTATTAGAGTCTCCTTTGAATGGTACTAAAATATAAATAGTATGGCAAAAAAATTAGATAAAATCGTAATCATCGATTTAGAGGCAACTTGTTGGAATGGACCAACACCTCAAGGGATGGTTAACGAGATCATTGAAATTGGAGTGTGTTTACTCGATGTGCATACAGGAGAAATCACAGATAACCGTGGTATCATTGTTAAACCTGAACGTTCAGTTGTCAGTGAATTTTGTACGGAACTAACAACCATAACACCTGAAATGGTAGAAAAGGAAGGAATAACCTTACAAGCAGCGTTTCAAATTTTAAAGAAAGAGTACGAAACTCCATCACGAGCATGGGCAAGTTTCGGTGCATACGACATGAATCAAATTCGTCGTCAATGTACCGATATGGGTATTGGTTATCCTATGGGACCTTCTCACATTAATGTGAAAACCTTGTTTGCCCTCAAAAACAAACTGGGTCACGAACTTGGTATGGATGGTGCGCTTAAGTTTTTGAACATTCCATTAGAAGGAACCCACCACCG
>CANGOA010000201.1 GCA_947455255.1 Flavobacteriia bacterium
GCAAAAACTGTTTTCTTTCCTGAAAACACCGAAAAATCTGATACTGCAACTATAATCAAACGTATGGGTATGAATCGAATATATTCAAGCGATATTCGAGTATACTTAGATAGTGGAGAAGTAAAAGGTATTACTTATTTTGAGAAGCCTGACGGTGTATTTTACCCAATGAATCAGTTAAATACTGAAGAACAATTCATTCAAGATTTTAAATGGAATGCTGTTTTACGACCTAAAACTTGGAAAGAACTTATACAATAACTAGGAATTAATTCCAAGAAGCATCGATAATTGATTGTTTATTTCGTTTGTGCAAGAAGTTTGATTTAATTAAAGAATCAAAAAACACTGAAAAATGCTTTGCTCCATCAACATTTAAATGAGAAAGATCACCATATTCAGCTTTCTTCAATTTCAACTTTCCAAAATCTAAAAATTCAATATCCTTAAACTTTCCTATACGTTTTTTCTGAAACAATTTCTCATTTGACCAATCTTCAAATAAAGGATATTGAGGACATCGAATTAAATAAACTTTGATATTATGTTGTCGGCAAAGATTAATGCATTGTCTCAAATAGAACAAATTCTTATCAGATTCAATATTAATTATTTTCTTAAGATTAATAAGATTAGTTTTTTCTTTTAAACTAGAATCTACTTGTTTATAATTCAATTGTAAATACCCTCCTAGGGATCTTCCTGAAATATAATATGCCAAATCTTTTTTAAGATATTCTGTATTTTCTCTTAGCGCAATATTCTGAACTTGTAATATTTTCCATGGATTATGTTTTAGAAGAAATTGATAATCTTCAACTTTCATCATAGGATTAAATCGACAAAAACGCCAATTCAAATATTCATCTCCGAAGACATAATTATCTATTTTTTTAGTAATCTGACTATTTGAAAATTCGATAAAAACTGTTTTTAGCTGCTTATTTTCATCTATAAGTTGTCTTAATTTCAGGTGATTATAAAAATATGCCTCACTTGATTGTGCGCAATTTGAAAAATCAGAAATAAAAACATCATTTAATGCACATTCAGGATGAGAATTACCTACTACGATCATTGAAGAATGCTTTGGCAATTCAAAAAAACGGCCATCTCTTATTTTATGATTTACTTTCAAAATAAAAAATGTAATAGTAACAATTACTAAAACTGAAAAAATGAATGATTCAATTAAAAATTTTCTCATGCTAAAATTGAAAGTAAATAAACTCTTGTTCTTCCCCCGAGAAATAATAAATATTATAAACTAGAAACATATAAAAGCACCAACGAACTATTCTAGGTAATATAATTCCAAATTTTTCTAATGCAAAGTTACGTTCTCTCCCCATCCACTCAATTAGAATAAATAAAGTCAAATAGGGCATGATGTCATTTACTGCAATTGGTGAAGATTTAAATAAATCAACTGTAAAAATCATTCTCTTTAAATATTCAAAAGCATCGGTAATGTTTTCAGATCGAAAGAAAATCCAAGCAATAACAGCTAATAAAAACGTAATAATCATACTGAATAATTCTCTGAACGAAGGAAAAGATCTTCCTTCTGCAACGACATTCGTAAAAACTCTATTCGTTTTCATTAAAATTGAAGGCAAAATAAACAATGCATTTAATAATCCCCAAAAGATAAAAGTCCAATTAGCTCCATGCCAAAAGCCACTTACTAAAAATATAATTAATACATTTCTTATTTTCTTCCAAATCTTAACCTTACTTCCTCCTAATGGAATATATAAATAATCTCTAAACCATGATGACAATGAAATATGCCATCTTCTCCAAAACTCAGCAATATTTCTTGAAAAATAAGGATATGAAAAATTCTTCAATAAATCTATTCCAAATAGTTTTGAAGTACCTAAAGCAATGTCTGAATAACCTGAAAAATCTCCATAAATTTGAAAAGCAAAGAAAATGCCTCCTAGAAGTAATGAACTACCAGAGTAATTAATTGAATTATTGAAAATATCATCCGCATATACTGCACATTGATCAGCTATTACGACTTTCTTAAATAAACCCCATAGAATTTGTTTTAATCCACTTACTGCAACTTCATAATTAAATTTCCTTGTAACTTTTAATTGCGGAAGTAAATGCGTTGCTCGCTCAATTGGACCAGCAACCAATAGAGGGAAATAACTAACGAAAAGAGAATAATCAACTATTTTAGTTTCTGGTTTAATTCGATCGTAATAAATATCAATTACATAAGATAATCCGTGAAACGTATAAAATGAAATACCTACAGGAAGTATTACATTCAAAGTTAAAATATCAACTTCAAAACCAACCTGTTTAAGTAATTCTTGGAATGATATTGCAAAAAAATTGTAATATTTAAATACTCCTAAGAATCCTAAATTAATACCGATACTTAGTATTAACCAAAACTTTTTATTTTTTTGATTTGTAGAACGACCTATTTTTATCCCTGAAAAATAATCTAATAATGTAGAAAAGAGTAACAGAAATAAAAATCGGTAATCCCAAAAAGAATAGAAATAATAACTCGCTACTAATAATAGTAAATTTTGATAAGAGTTTTTCTTAAAACAAACAAACCAATAAAGTAAAAATACAATCGGTAAAAAAAAAGCGAAACTTAACGAGTTAAAAAACATTTAATTTTAATTACTCAGCATCTTTCATATCCCAACGCTCAACACGCTGAACACCTTCTACTTGCTCGAATTTACCCATTAATTGCTCCAAATGCTCAGTATCATAAACCAACACTTTGATACGACCTTCAAAGACTCCATCATTCGTTTCAAAAGAAATAAATCTCATATCTACATTATGCTGATTAGAAATGATTTCTGTTAATTTATTTACTAAACCAACACTGTCAATTCCATATAATTTAATTGCCGCAATTCGTTCTGTTAAATCTTCTTTTCTCCATTTTGCCTTCACGCATCTTGCAGCGTTTTTAGACATTAAATGAATCGCATTTGGACACGTATTTCTATGAATTTTTATTGCTTCGTTGTTTGTTTGAAATCCAAAAACCTCATCACCAGGAAGTGGATTACAACAACGAGAAATATGATAATGGATGTTTTTGTAATTATCTCCAATAATTATAGTATCGTTTTTCTCAAATATTTTAGCATTCGGATCTTTTTCAGTCAACTCTTTTTGAGAAAAAGTAGGTACTTTTTTATCGTAAACTAAAATACCATTTTTTTCTTCAATTTCACGTAATCTGTTTAAATCAATTTTTCCTTTAGCAATGCGGAAATACATATCAATTGCATTTGCATAACCAAAGAAACGTTCAACAACAGTAATGTTTTCAGCAATTACCTTTAAATTGAATTGTTTTAATTTACGTTCTAAAATATCTTTACCATCTTGAGCAACTACTTTCTTTTGCTCGTTTAAGGCATTTTTAATTTTTTGTTTTGCTCTTGCTGAAGTCACCATTCTCAACC
>CANGOA010000202.1 GCA_947455255.1 Flavobacteriia bacterium
AGTAAGTCTGTTGGTAATCAAACATACTATGGTATTTTGAAGAATAAAGATACGGATGGTTCATACATTGGAGGTAAAAATAATGATGGAGGAAGCGACTCTTTACCTTTTGGATTGTTAAATAATACAGATTCTAAAGCTGGTGTTCCGCTTTTTCTAAAAGATGGTTTTGAGTTAGTAAACAACACTATTTCTTCTTGGGGTGATTACGGAGTAAAAAACTTTTTAAACTCAGATGATTCCACTGTATTTGGTTCACTAGTTTCAGGAAATGAATTTAAAAGTTCCAATTTTTATTTAGGAAATGTAGGAACAGTTGGTCCTGACAGTTTAGAAAATCAAATTCTTATAGCCCAAATTACTACCTCTGGAAACATTTCTTTTGCATTAAATCTTGAAGTTCTAGAAATGATTAATGGAGTTCCAACAAAAGTACAATATGTATCTAACGATACTATTTTACTTCAATCTGGTGCACTAAATGAAAAATACAGTGGTTACCTTAAGTATCCTTTTACATGTGGTTGCTTAGATAAAGAATTTAAAGAATTTAACCCAAAAGCAGTTTGTAATGATGAAAGTGCATGTAAGACTAAAATAGTTTTAGGTTGTACTGACCCAATGGCATGTAATTATGACCCAAAAGCAAATGTAATGGTTCATAGTTTATGTTGTTACCCTGGCTCATGTAATAACCGTGATATAGCTGATGTTTGTCCTACATTATTAGAAAGTTCCGTAACATTTGACATTCATCCAAACCCTAGTCATAGTTACTTATATATCGATGCCAAAACAGGTACTGAACAAACAATGAGTTATGATATTTTCGATGTTTTTGGAAACAAAATCATTTCAAAAAATTTAGGAAATAAAGCAATCATTATAGATGAAGAAGTAAATATTGAAAGTCTAACTGATGGTATATACCACATCCGATTAACTGTTGGTAGTACAATTGAAAGTAAAACCTTCATTAAAAACTAATTGACAATGAAAAAACAAACACTATATATAGTAACGACTGGTTTACTTCTTCTATTTGGTACCGTAAGTTGCAAAAAAGAAGAAAGTACAAAAAAATTGGAGACAGGTACAATGTCTGATATACAAGGAAATACCTATAAGACAATTAAAATTGGCAATCAATGGTGGATGGCTGAAAATCTTAAGGTAACCGTTTTCAATGACCAAACTCCAATATCTACAATTTCAGAAAACGTAGCAGATTCTGTTTGGACAAAATCAACTAAAGCTGCATATTGTATTTACGATACAACATTAGGAGCATTGTATAACTGGAAAGTGATTGATAATATCAAAATAATCGCACCAAAAGGATGGCACATTCCAAGTGATGATGAATGGAAAACATTGGAAAAAACTTTAGGTATGGGAACTTCAGAAGTTGAAAAAACAGCATGGAGAGGAACTACAGAAGCGGATAAATTATTGACAAACTCAACTTCAATTCCAATGAATAGCGATTATTCTTTCGGTTCCAATGAGAGTGGTTTTAATGCATTGTTTGCTGGCTGTCGATTGTTTAGCGGAGAAATCAATAAAGAAAAAAACACTGCTTTTTGGTGGACTTCCACACCATCAAATGACAAAGAGGCTTGGTATAGATATATTGATGCCAAACAAAAGAAAATATTTCGTCAACATACATACACATCGTATGGATTCAGTATACGTTGTATCAAAGATTAATTAAAATTAGCTAACATGAAATTTATTATAGGTTTACTTATTGCTTTCAATTGTTTGTCTTTCTTCGCGCAAGACAGCATACAAACAGACACTACTAAATTGAAAAAATATCAAATTGGAATCTCTTATTCTTCCGATTTTAATTTTCGCTTTTTACAAGCAGATGCTAATTCAACTTGGATAAAAAATAGTGCAGATTCAATGGAAGTTCCAAAATTTGGATATACTACAGGATTAAATTTAGGTCTTCGTTTAAACAAAAAAACTGTTTTAAGTACAGGAGCTGTATTTACTGATAATGGTGAAAAAACTAAAAACAACATTGAATTACAAACTGTAAATTATATAAATCATTATTATTTCTTGTCTATTCCTGTAAAATTAGATTATACAATTGTTTCCAAGAAAGTTGATATATATACAACTATAGGACTTTCAGGTAATTTTTTCATAAACCATAAAACAGTAATGAGTGTTGATGGTAAAAAAGATCCTGTACAATTTAATAACCATTCTGATTTATCGAGTTTCAATTTAGGTGGTTTAGCTGGATTAGGTATGAATGCAAAACTTGCAGATAAATGGTTCTTTAAATTAGAAGTAATATATAGACAATCAATTACTGCAGTAAATAATACACCCGTTAAGAAATGGTTGTATTCAGTAGGACCTAATTTTGGTCTATTTTATAATTTGTAAATAATAGGTTTTAAGATGTTTAGTGTGCAATATTAATTTAATGTATACTGAGAATTATCCCTACGTTTACAAAGCTAATCAAATATTAATTTAATAAAATTTCAACGTAAAAAACAGTGTTAAACATTGTTTTTTAGATAATAAGAGCTTTACATTCTTATGGTTTTTCATTCGGATATTTGAATTCAAATTAATGAAACAAATTAAAGTTCGAAAAATGAAAAAGAAATTACCAATTTCAAAAATGATTGCTTCTGCTGCTTTAGCTGTAGCTGCTATCACGCCTTCTTTTGGGCAAGCTAATCTTGGTTCTGCTTGTGGATGTCCTACAGTAGCTTCAAGACCAACAGTATTGTTATCCTCTTTACCAGGATTCGTTGCTATCAACGGAACTTACGGTGGTGAGTTGACTTCAGGTGCTGTTCTTACTTGTGATAAAACATACATCATCGATCAAAAAATTTACATTCCTTCTGGACAATCTTTAAACATCGCTCCTGGAACTGTATTAAAAGGACGTGTTGCTCCAGATTTAGTTTCTACTCCAGGTACACCTGATCCAGCGAAAGCTTCTGCACTTGTTATCGAAAGAGGTGGAAAAATCATGGCTGACGGTTCTGCAGATTGTCAAATCGTTTTTACTGCTGAAGCTGATCCTTTAGATGGTTCTTATTCTATTTCTAACAAAGGTAAATGGGGTGGTGTTGTTATCTTAGGGAAAGCAACAAACAACTTAACTTTAGCTGCTAATGGTCCTTTCGTACCAGGTGGTTCTGGGAAATTAGCAGTTGCTAATGGTTTAGGTACTATGGAAGGTTTTGCTACTTCTAATACACAAGATCAATATGGTGCTGATTTATCTAATGGTCAATCTTTTGACGATAATGATAACTCTGGTATCATGCGTTACAACTCTATCCGTTTTGCAGGAGCTATCCTTTCTGTTGGTGCTGAGTTAAATGGTCTTTCTTTAGCTTCTGTTGGTAGAGGTACTACAATCGAACATTTAGACATCATCTCTTCTGCAGATGAT
>CANGOA010000203.1 GCA_947455255.1 Flavobacteriia bacterium
ATCCTTCCAAATTAAAGGATGTACAGTATTTGAAAGAAAATGCTGGATTTACAGGAGAATTGTTTCTAGGTCACTTGCGTTATGGAACGTTTGGAAGAAACAGCATCGAGAGCTGTCACCCTTTCTTACGTCAAAATAACTGGATTACACGTAACTTGGTGGTTGCGGGTAACTTCAACCTTACGAACGTAGATGAGTTATTTGATGTGTTGGTTGAAATTGGTCAACACCCAAAAGAAAAATCAGATACAGTTACAGTACTAGAAAAAATTGGGCATTACTTGGATGAAGAAAACGATGAAATCTATCGGGATTTAGAATCCAAAGGTTATGCTAAAAAAGATATTTACGATACGATTGCTAAAAACCTAAACATTGAACGCATTTTAAAACGTGCATCCAGTGATTGGGATGGTGGATACGCGATGGCTGGATTGTTTGGTCACGGTGATGCATTCGTATTACGTGATCCAGCAGGAATTCGCCCAGCATACTGGTTTGAGAACGATGAAGTATGTGTTGTAGCATCGGAAAGACCTGTAATACAAACAGCATTCAACCTACAACAAGAGGATATTAAGGAATTAACTCCTGGTCATGCCTTAATCATCAAAAAAGAAGGTACTATTTCAGAAGTTAAAATCAACGAACCGACAGTAAACAAAAGTTGTTCCTTTGAACGTATTTATTTCTCTCGTGGAAACGATGTTGAAATCTACGAAGAGCGTAAAAACTTAGGTGATTTAGTCGTTCCTCAAGTATTAAAAACCATCGATTACGATTTAGATAACTCTGTATTCTCGTTTATTCCAAATACTGCTGAGACTTCCTTTTACGGAATGATCAAAGGCTTGGAAGATCATTTAAATGATGTAAAATACAAAGCATTAGCTGCGATTGAAGGAAAACCAACGGAAGAGCAGTTGAAAGAAATCTTGTTCAAACGTGCGCGTATTGAGAAAATTGCGATTAAAGATGCGAAATTAAGAACCTTTATTACCCAAGATGACCAACGTGATGAAATGGTTTCAAGTGTTTACGATATTACCTATGGTTCTGTACACCGTGGAAAAGACAACTTGGTAATTATCGATGATAGTATTGTACGTGGAACAACATTAAAACAAAGTATTTTAAAGATTTTAGATCGTTTAGGTCCTAAGAAAATTGTTGTTGTATCTTCTGCTCCACAAATTCGTTTCCCAGATTGTTATGGTATCGACATGGCGATAATGGGTGATTTTATTGCTTTTGAAGCTGCTATTCAGTTATTGAAGGACAACAAACAAGAGCATATCATTCAAGACGTTTATAAAAAATGTCTAGAGCAAACAAATCTTCCAAAAGAACAAATTAAAAATTACGTAAAAGAAATTTACGCTCCATTTACCGACGAACAAGTCTCTGCTAAAATCGCTGAATTATTAACACCAGCAAACATTAATGCTGAGGTTGAGATTGTTTACCAAACGGTGGAGAATCTGCATAAAGCTTGTCCTAAAAATCTTGGTGACTGGTACTTTACAGGAGATTATCCAACTGCAGGAGGTAATAAGGTGGTGAATAAGGCGTTTATGAACTACGTTGAAGGGAAGAACGTTAGAGCGTACTAAACAGGACTTTGTCCTGTTGAATTATATATCGCCCTTTCAGGGCTAGATGGAACGATAAGAGCACACGAATTTAGCCCTGAAAGGGCGAGGTTATTTAACGACGGACATTTAGTCCGTCGTTTTTTCATATATATAATTCTGCCAGCCCTGAAAGGGCGATATAAAAGCATTATTAACTTACTTTTTTTTAAAAATCAGTCGAATATAACTACTATTTTTTCTTAACTTAATAGATAGGAATGATTATTATTTTCCTTAAACAGCTATTAATCAACTATTAGAAAAATTAAAAAACGACAAAAACATGGGACAATCATTAGTTAAAAATTACGTACATATCGTTTTCGGGACCAAACATCGCAAACCAATTATTCGTGAATACATCGAAAAAGAACTATATAGTTATTTAGGTGGAATCTGTAATCATTTAGAATGTCAAGTAATAATCGTAGGTGGGTATACAGACCACATCCATATCTTATGCTTACTTTCTAAGAAAATAACGTTGGCAAAGTTAGTCGAGGAAATTAAATGTCATTCGTCCAAATGGATAAAAACCAAAGGAAGTGAATTTTCTAACTTTTACTGGCAAGATGGTTATGCCGCATTTTCAGTTTATCCAGCAGAAATAGATGTAGTAAGAAGATATATTGAAAATCAGAAACAACATCATGGTAAAAAAACGTTCCAAAAAGAATATATAGAATTTTTAGAGAAAAATGAAATGGAGTATGATGAGAGGTATGTATGGGGTTGATTAAAATCAACAAATAGGACTTTGTCCTATTGAGAAATATTTCGCCCTTTCAGGGCTAGGATATAATTTGAGTAAAGAAATAGGGCTTTGCCCTATTGAGAGAGATTCCGCCCCTTCAGGGCTAATAATTGATTATATTTACACCATGAAAAAACAAACCGCTGTCATCTTTTATGTACTCGCCGCGTATGTAGCGTTGCAGTTTGCATGGTGGGGGTACCATTTGATTCAACTCACGCACGAACTCGGGAAGACGGATGCTATTGTCACCCAAAAGGTGATTATGATTACCGGAGAAGGATTGGTGTTTTTCCTGATTCTTTTTGTTGGATTATGGCGAATTCGTACTGCGATTAAACGCGACCAACAACTCAATGAACGTCAGAGTAACTTCTTGTTGTCAGTTACTCATGAATTAAAAACACCTTTGGCTTCTACGAAGTTGTATCTTCAAACTTTGATGAAACGTGATTTTGAGTTGGAGAAACGCAATGAATTACTTCAAAAAGCTTTATTAGAAAATCAACGTTTAGAAGAAATGGTGGAAGCAATCTTAACTGCCTCCCGCTTAGAAAATCAAACAATTGTACCTCACAAAGAATGGATCAACTTAAATGAGGTTTTCACTGAACTTGCGAAACAATACAATACCCGTTTAGATAAAGAATGGATTGTATTAGAACTGCGTGATAAAGTGTCTATTGAAACAGATGCTTTCATGCTAAAAACCATCGTGATTAACCTTATTGAGAATGCGTTTAAATATGCTGGAACGAAAGAAAAATTGATTTTGTTTCTTCATCGCGATAAACAAAATAGTAAATTTGGAACGAAAGATGCTGGACCTGGTGTTGCACCAGAAAATCAAGAAGATATCTTTCATAAATTTGTACGACTCGAAAACGAAGAAACGAGATCTCAGAAAGGCACTGGACTCGGATTATTCATCGCTGCAGAGTATGCAAAGATTATTGGTGGTAAAATTGAATATAAACAGAATAACCCTCAGGGTGCAATTTTTGAAATAACGCTATGACACAAAACATTGGATTGATAATTTTAGATG
>CANGOA010000204.1 GCA_947455255.1 Flavobacteriia bacterium
ACATGTCTCATTACTTGGTTGTCTTTTGTGAATTGATTTTGTAGGTAGCTTATGTATTCTTTTTCGTTTGTCATAATTCTGAATTGTTTTCGTTTTCTAATGATTTAACTATGTGTACATAGATTTGAGTGGTATCAACACTACTATGACCTAGAATGATTCGTATCTTTTCAAGTGGCAACCCATTTTGATACATGTGTGTACCATAACTATGTCTAAGTACATGTGGTGTTAGTGGTTTTGTTATCATGGTTTTGCTTTTTAGATACTTCAAACGCTTCTCAAAATGCATCATTCTAGTACCTTCGATGTTTAACAACAATGCTGATTCATCTGGATTATAATTCAACTTTTTGATTGTTTTTCTTCTACACGTTAACACTTGTCGATGACTTTCAGTAAAGTAATATCTACCAGTCTGAATATACGCTCTGATGTCTTCTAACGATTGGTTTGGTATTGGAACAAATCGCTGCTTAGAATTCTTCCCATTTCTTACGATTAAGCGTTTATTGATAAAATCAATATCATTTATCGAAATTTCAACGGCTTCGCTTCTACGCAATCCACAAGAGTACAATAGTGCTATTATAACTCTATCACGTTGACCAAATTCAACACTCGATAAATTATGAGGATACTCATCAAAAGTGGCATTGTATAGGTCTTGAACCTCTGATTGAGTTAAAACAATTTTCTCACTTGTTGTGATTGGTAAGCAGTCATACTTGATTGCATACTTATAATCTTGGCTGCATTGAGCAATGTATTTATTAAATGAATTAACAGCTTTAAGCACTCCGTTTATGGTTTGGTTGCAAATGCAACCATAACCTTTATTGTAGTTAATTCTAGTTTGCAAATGCAGTTTAAAGGCTTCTGCATGCTTTTTTTCAACCACCGATATATGTTTAATATTGTGGTGGTGTTCTAGGTACTTGAAGTATTGACGTAATCCAATTGGATAATTCTTTATTAAACCTTCTGATTTTTGCTTGGTTTTTAACCAAGCAGTGAAACCATTTAGAAGTGCAATAAAGTTGGCCGAAGTTAGTTCTTTATGATTCATGCTACTTGTTTTTTGATTTGGTTACTAACTTCTTTGATTGGTTCCTCTATAGCCCCTTCTACTTTTTGAGCTACCTTGCTTGATGCTACGGATTTTCTAGGTTTAGGTAGCCCATTTTGATTTGAGCTACCTTGAGCCACTGAACTACCTTGGATTAATTTCAAAGCTTTTTTGAATGTATTGGATACAGCGTTTTCAAGCTCTGTGAAGTCGTTTTGAACCAACAACTCATATTCGTATCCAGTTGCTCTAGTTCCTTCACCAGTAGCTCTAATCTTCCCAGTTTGTTGCAGTGTTGCATGATAACGTTTAACTGAACTTATAGGAACGTTTAATGCTAGACTTACCTCTGAATTAGTGAAGCTACCTTTATCGAATTTTGTTAGGTATACTTTCAATCGTTCAAAGTAAATCCGAGTAGGTGTGTTCAGCGTATCACAATTACTCACTAGAATACCTTTCAGCAAATCGTTGGCTGTTTGTATATCCTCAACGGTAGTAACTATGTATTCTTCTCCAGTAACTTCATTTACCTTTTGCTCTCTTTGGTATTGGTGTAGGAATGTAACCACTTCAATAAATCGCAAGTAGTGTAGGTTGGTTATCTGCTTGTTTTGAACTTCTTTAGGAAGTTCCAATTCCATAGCATACGGATTGATAACCGTAATAGGATTCAAAACACGTTGCAAGTTTTGAAGCTGTTCTATTGCTTTATTTTCCTCGTATGAATTAACGATACCAGCCGCTTGTTTTCGTTGGTAGTGCAACACCTTTTCATCTTGAAGGCTTCCAGTTTCTTCACTCATAACAATACTTAACATTCCTAGTTGGCTAAATGCTTGTTCTTCTCTAGTTGAAATTGATAAGGATACATTTCCACGAATTGTTTTCTGATAGGTTTCGAGTTCTTGGTACTCGTTTTTCTTAACCGTTGTCTTGGTTACTTGATTATTCAACTGAAACCCTAGTAGTGGTCGTAGTTGTTTTCTATTGCTTATCGTATCCTCAATTAGCAGCACTTTGTTTTGAAGCTCATCTTCTTTGTAATAGAATAAATAGTTATCTGAAATGTTGGATATACTAACTTTTTCTTCATCTGGAATAAGCATTCCTATTTTGCTTTGTAAGTAGTTGTAATCGCTTTGTATTACGGAATGAAGACTAGTATTCAACTTTCTAGTTAGATACGTTAGAAACAAGATTTGACGTTGCTTTTCGTTGCCTACAATACCAGCTTCATCCATCATCTGATTGATAGTTGGAAGCAACTTCGGTTGCTTTAATAGTTCGATGGATATAGCTCTATCAACGGCATTGATATATTCTTTCTCTACTTGTAAAGGCTTACCATTATTATCTTGAAGCTCCATTTTGTATGCTTCTAACGATACGATTAGTTCCTCAAAGGATTCATTTACCTTACTTACATGTATACCAGTCTTATTGGCAACCTCTCGTGTGTATGCCGTTAGTTGGTCATTGTTATATAAATCCACATTGTTTCGATGGGTTACACGACCCACAGAGGTAATCAACATGATTCTAAGTGATTGGTATTGTTCTGGATTAACTCCGCCTAATACCTCGAATTGTAATTGGTCCGTAACCAATTTTAAGTGATTTGGATTATTTTTATCCAATCCCTTGCTTTTCTGACTTTTTGCCATATATTTGCCTTATGAATTTGTGGTTCCGCCAAGAACCGTTAAAAAAAAATTAATCTCATTTTTAAAAAGCCCTACGCCAATAGGGCTTTTTTAATAAACATACTTATTCATTGTAATAGCGTATTTTGCCATTAATTCAATCAACTTTTTGTTGATTATTCTTTGATTAACAATACCTTATTTACTCATAACTGTAGTTTTAAAAGATTATAAAAAAAGTCGAAACCACTACAGAACAAATTTTTATGTACTCCTAGTACATTTGTTCAAATCACTATAACTATGATGCTAAAGTGATTTTGTTATGGTTAAAAAATTGAGTGACGCTACCAACAACACTATTTTATGCTATATCACTTTTCTCCTCGTTGTTATTTTTTAATACTTCTCTAGGAGAAGTTAACGAAGAAAAGTTTTGGTATATATCTTCACGGTCCCAATACACATCAACTTCAATCATAAGTTGAAGCATTTGATTATCTGTTAAATCATTTAACTTATTAATCAACTCGTTTCCATCAATATTATATTTTTCATCTAATAAACAATCATTCATCGAGTCGATTACATCACCAATTATATTGCCTTTAAAATTGATAGTTTTAAAATTTTTAACACTTCCATTTGACATATCAGCAATCAAATTAAACTCCGATTCTGATAATCCT
>CANGOA010000205.1 GCA_947455255.1 Flavobacteriia bacterium
ATAAAAATAAGCAAGAACCGAAACAAAATCCTCCAAAAAACGATAAACCAAAAGAGGATAAAAAAGATCAGAAACAACCTGAGGAAGCAGACAAGCAATTGAAGCAAAATGCTACCGATCGTATGTTGGATGATTTGATGAAACGAGAATTAGATACAAAACAAAAACACAAGGGTAAACCGAATAAAAACGCAAGTGAAAATGGTAAAGATTGGTAAACTGTCAGCATCGATCATTGCTTTATTAATTACAGTTAGTAGTTTCGTTTATAGCCAAAAACCAAGCATTCAACTTTCTGTGAACGTGAAACCTATTGAGGTTGGTCAGATGGTCGCTTTTACGGTGAAGTCGAATATTGAAGCAAAGGAAATTGATTTTAAATTACCTAATTGCTTTATATCTAGCGGAATAGCAAATAGCACAGAACACTTTATGATGGGTAATTCATATTCTGTTAATTATAATTTTATTAATCAAGGAGGATTTACAGAAGCAGGTAAATACAAGGTTTATTTTACATTAAAAGATTCAAAGAATAAAGTATATAAATCAAATGAATTGAAAATTATTGTATACAATAAAGGAGAATCAAAAAAGCATAAAGACTTTGAAAAATCAGAGGATGATATTTCTAGAAACAACCTAAAAGATCCAATTTTTGGAATCATTAATAAATCGAGTAAAAAGCTTTATTTGGGTGAGCCATTAATACTTCAAGCTAAAGTTTATTCAAAGTATAATATTTCAAATATTTCAAATTATGATCCCTATGTTTTAAAAGGAACATTTGAAACATTTGAAATAGAAAAAAACAACAATATTATTCCCAATAGAGAAGTTTATCAAGGAGTAAATTTTACAACTTTAACACTTGATAAAAAATTAGTTTTTCCAAATTCATCTGGTAATTGTATAATAAAACCCTTTAAAATCCTAATTCAATATGGAAATAGTGGTTTTTTTGATAGAGAATACTATCTAGAATCTAATGCAACTTTTGTGGAAATACTTCCCCTTCCAAAAGGTGCACCTAACGATTTTAATGGTGGTGTTGGTAAATTTTCTATGTCAAGTGCATTTTCAAAAACTAATGCTAAAGTGGGAGATATCTTGACATTTACCATTAATGTGAGCGGTAAAGGCAACATGCACGCCATTTCAAAACCAAAAATCAATTTACCTGTAAACTTGACTTTGTATGGAGATCCGGAAATTTCGGAAGATATTGATTATACTACGGATGGGGTAGAAGGGGATAAAATCTATAAATACTTTGTTAAAGTTATAAGTGGAGGAAAAGTAGATATGAATCCTTTCTCATTAAGTTATTTTGACCCGAGTTTAAAAAAGTATATTACCCTTAAGGAAAAACCAATGTCTTTGAACCTTGAAGGTGATGATGTAGCTTCAACAGATAAGTATACAGATACACTGTCAATAGAAGGTGGAGAAGAAGTATTATCAGTTCCTCTTTCCGAAGAAAAATTAGCAGTAAAAGAAACGGTTCCACATTCAAACGTATGGATAGCATTGTTAGGAGGATTGGTTCTTTTTTTGGGTGGGGTAATTTTCTTATTGTTGCGAAAACGTAACACCCAAACTACGATTAATGCTACTGCTATTTCAGAAGAACCAACGCAAGTTTATGTTTCAGAAGTGAATCCAGATTCAGATTTGATACTTGCAGAAGCTCAACAACTCGCTAATCTAGGGGAGTACAAAGCTGCTTATGGTATTATTTCAAAAGCACTTACCAAAAATATTCACCAGAAATTAGGAAATCCATCCGAGATTTTGTCTAATGATGAATTAACCGAACGCATGAAAGCGAACGGTATTTCTGAGTCTATCATTGAAGATTATTTTTGGGTTATTCGTACGTGTCAAGAAGCCGAATATACCATTTGGGATACACATGCAAATTGGGAGGAGGTTGTAGTGAAAACAAAAGGGATATTTCGTTTTTTCAATTTATAAAATTTACCTTTGCAGCATCAAATTGATTCAATTTAAACTAAAACGATATGTACGGTAACATGAAAGATTTTTTAGCGAACGAGCTAAAAACGATTGAAGAAGGAGGAATCTTTAAAAAGGAACGTATCATTACATCACCACAAGGAGCACGTGTAACTGTTTCTTCTGGAGATGAGGTAGTGATTATGTGTGCGAATAACTATTTGGGATTATCTTCTCATCCAGCAGTGATTCAAGGGGCAAAAGATGCGTTAGATACTCATGGTTATGGTATGTCTTCGGTTCGATTTATCTGTGGGACACAAGATATTCACAAGACATTAGAAAAAAAGATTGCTGAATTCTATGGTACTGAAGATACTATTTTATATGCAGCAGCATTTGATGCGAATGGAGGTGTTTTTGAGCCATTATTTGGTGAAGAAGATGCGATTATTTCCGACGAATTAAACCATGCTTCTATTATTGATGGGGTTCGTTTATGTAAAGCAAAAAGATACAGATATAAGCATTCAGACATGGCTGATTTAGAAGCACAATTAATAGCTGCTCAAGATCAACGTTTCCGAATTATTGTTACAGATGGTGTTTTCTCCATGGATGGAGACATCGCTAAAATGGATCAAATTTGTGATTTAGCAGATAAATACAACGCACTTGTAATGACGGATGAGTGTCACTCTGCTGGATTTATTGGTAAAACAGGTCGTGGAGTTCCAGAATATTGCAATGTAATGGATCGCGTGGATATCATTACTGGGACACTTGGAAAAGCGTTAGGCGGAGCGATGGGTGGATATACAACAGGTAAAAAAGAAATTATTGAAATGTTACGTCAACGTTCTCGTCCTTACTTGTTCTCAAATTCATTATCTCCAGCAATCGTTGGTGCATCGATCAAAGTATTCGATATTTTAAGTTCAACAACAGAATTGCGCGATAAATTAGAGTCGAACACTAAATACTTTAAAGATAAAATCGTTGCCGCTGGATTTGATATTAAACCTGGAGATTCTCCAATCATTCCAATTATGTTGTATGATGCAGCACTTTCTCAGAAATTTGCTGATTTATTATTGAAAGAAGGTGTATATGCTATAGGTTTCTTCTATCCAGTAGTAGCTAAAGGAGCTGCGCGTATACGTACTCAGATTTCTGCTGCTCACTCTATTGAAGACTTAGATAAAGCAATAGCTGCTTTTATCAAGGTTGGAAAAGAATTAGGGGTAATTAATAGTACACTACTTGACTAGTCCTAAATAAGCGATACAGATTATTAAAGACTAAAATACATAATTATATCCCAGTAAACACGTGTTTACTGGGATATTTGTTTTTATAAGTTTTTATTTTGATTCTATTTTGTAAATGCATTTGAATAGGTGTCAAATAAA
>CANGOA010000206.1 GCA_947455255.1 Flavobacteriia bacterium
ATAGGTAACTTTTTTTGTCAACTACTACTTTGATACCGTTATCTTCAAAAGCTTTATCGCCTTCTTTCTCTTCGTTGTCAAAATCTAATTGATACATCAAACCTGAGCAACCGCCACCTTGAACTCCAACACGGATAAATAAATTTTCTTTACCGTCGTCTTCCATAAGGCGAAGTGCTTGTTTTTTAGCTGCTTCTGTAACTGTAATCATACTTATTTTGTTTGTTAAGGTATCTATTTTTATTTAGACTGATTTTAAATAAAAACAAATAACATGGCAAAAATACCTAAAATGTGGTATTGTTGCAAATAGAATTAATGTTTTAGTAAAAAAAAATGGGTCAAACATTTAAGTCGACCCATTTTCTCCATTTTTATTGATTTATTTTAAGACATTTACATGCCCAACTCTCATTATTTTTTTATCCGATGTCGTTTCTTTGAAAATTATTTTCCATACATATGTATCATCTTGTACTATTTGTCCACCGTATGTTCCATCCCATCCTTTTTTCATATCATGAGATTCAAATAATAATTCACCCCATCTATTATAGATGTACATTGAATAACTATATATGTCTACGCCAGCAGAAAAAACAGGTTGAAAAGTTTCATTAAACTTATCTCCATCAGGTGTCATTGTATTTGGAATATAATATATTAATTCATCAACAACATTAATTGTAATAGTTGTTGAGTTAGGACAATTGTCAACGTTGTTTGCAAATAATGTTACATTATAACTTAATACATCGTTACTATATGTGTGAGAAGGATTAATAGTTGTAGAAGTTGAAGCATCACCAAAAATCCAATTATAGATCGAAGCATTTTGTGATGTATTAGTAAATTCAAATGTTGGATCTGAAATTGGTTGAGATAAACTATTTACATCAAAGTTAGCAACTGCATTTGCTTTAGCACATATATAACTATTTTGAATTAAATTATTACTACAATTATTTGAAGTTGATGTTAGTTTTATGTCAAAACAATTAGCAGTTGTGAATGTGTGAGTAACATTGTTAAGTTCGTTTGAAGTTGTACCATCTCCGAAATCCCAAACAACACTTCCATTTGACGGATTTGTTGTATTTGTAAATGTAACAGTTAATGGTACGCATCCTGATAAAATATTTGCATTGAAGTTTACTATCGGAGTTGGATTTACAATAACATTAATAGATGAAACAGATGAACAGTTATTTGCTAGACTTGTTACTGTATAAGTTCCAGATATCGAAGGACTAGCATTCATAATAGATGGATTTTGAGTATTAGAAGTGAAATTTGGACCACTCCAGCTGTAAGATGTTCCTGAAACAGTTGAATTTGTAGATGTTAAATTTAATGTTTCTCCTTCACAAATTGGTCCGTTAGAAGATGCAACGATAGTTGGAATTTGATTAACAGTTATTATTCCAGAGTTAGGATTACTTGGACAACCGTTTAATGTATAAACGCAGTTATATGTTGTCGTTGAACTTGGGCTAATTGCTAATGTTTGAGTATTATTTCCACTAGGATTCCATAAATAGGTACCACCAGTAACAGAAGGTGTAGCTGTGATACTTGCCATTTGACCAGCGCAAATCGTATCATTTGAAATTGTTATACTAGGAGTTGGTTTAACAGTTATTATTCCTGTTTTTGTAACATCTGGACATCCTGGAAAAGAATATGTTACGGTATAACTGGTAGTTGTAGTCGGAGATTGTGTTAAACTTTGAGTTATTTCACCTGTAGGAGTCCATAAGTAAGTTCCTCCTAATATTGACGGAGTAGCTAATATTGTACCATTATTACCTTCACAAATTGTTACATTACTTACTGTTATTGTTGGTGCTGAAGTGACATTTATTGCTCCATTTGTAGATATACTTTGACATCCATTTAGAGTATAAATACAAGAGTAAGTTGTAGTAGATGTTGGCGAATAAGTTATTGTAGAGGTAGTTTCTCCACCCGGAGACCAAAGATAAGTTCCTCCAGTTGTTGATGGAATTGCTGTTATTGATCCAGAAGTTCCATTGCAAATTGAAACATCAGCTATTGTGATTGTTGGTATAGGATTTACTGTCACCGTTCCAGAAACAGAAGTACTAGGACATGTTAACAAAGTATATACACACGAATACGATGTTGTCGTTGAAGGAGTAACAGTAATTGCAGCAGTTGTTTCTCCAGTATTCCATAGATAAGATCCACCAGTAGCAGAAGGAGTCGCGGTAATTGTCGCCGCTGTTCCATCACATACCGTAGCATTAGAAACAGTAATTGTCGGAATAGGATTCACTGTTACCGTTCCAGAAACAGAAGTACTAGGACAAGTTAACAAAGTATATACACATGAATATGACGTTGTAGTTGCAGGAGTAACAGTAATAGCAGCAGTTGTTTCTCCAGTATTCCATAGATAAGTTCCACCAGTAGTAGAAGGAGTTGCCGTAATTGTCGCTGCTGTTCCATTACAAACCGTTGCATTCGAAATAGTAATTGTCGGAATTGGGTTTACAGTAACAGTTCCAGAAACAGAAGTACTAGGACATGTTAACAATGTATACACACACGAATAAGAAGTCGTAGTTGCAGGAGTAACAGTAATAGCAGCAGTTGTTTCTCCAGTATTCCATAGATAAGTTCCACCAGTAGCAGAAGGAGTCGCCGTAGTAACTCTGGAGTGCGAATGTTGTGCATTTTCTAATGATGTATTAGCACCTGTGGTGGCAGTCCTTTTAACACCCACACATGTTTCAGAGCGTCATCTGGCGTCATACGTTTTCGGGGATCAATTATCAGACACTTCTTAACGAAATCGTTGAAATCTACATCCTCGTTGCCCATCACCGAGTCAAGTGGTTTGCCATTTGGTTTTCTAAGATTACCGCGAGAGTTCTTCAACATAATTGGCTCTAAATGGCCAGTAGCCTCATTCTATTTGAAAAATCTGAATTTGCGCTCTGAAATTTGAAGTACATCACTACTTGGCAAACCTACTATTTCCATGATTCTTGACATCTAGTCTTATTCACTTTCTCCCGGGAAAATTGGGTACCCAATATACAGCTCCACCATAATACATCCAAAACTCCACATATCTATTGCACAATCGTACGGTATACCTAGCATGATTTCTGGTGCTCGATAAAATCTTGATTAAATATATGTATACATTCGTTCATCTATGAAGGTCGAACTTCCAAAATCTATCATTTTGATACCAGACTTGTTAGGTTCTTTAAGCATGATGTTTTCAGGCTTTAAGTCACAATGAATAATTTGAAACATTTTTAGATACTTAAGTGCATAAAGTAACTGTATTGCGAACCTTCGAATCAGATTGTGGTCAAATCCCTATAATTTTAGTA
>CANGOA010000207.1 GCA_947455255.1 Flavobacteriia bacterium
TTAAATATATTTAGATAAAAAGTTAAATTATTTTTTTTAATAATAGAACGCTTAAAAAATTTTAAAATTTTAATAAGAAAATAATTACAATGAATTCTAGGTATAAAACCTAAAAATCCGTAAGAATAACAGATAAAACCACCTTTATTAGGATTAGTTAAAAATAAAAATTTTAATGAATTTGGATTTTTACTTAGTAATTTTATTGATTTTAAAAATGTTTGTGTATAATTATTTAAAAAATTTTTTTTTGTTAAAATATAAGAATTAAATTTAATAGAATCATTAAACTTATTTTTATAATCATAAGTTTCAACTTGAAAAGAACGCCCTAGTTTTAACTTTGAAGTAAAAATAAACTTATTAAGATCACAAAGATTGCTATTAAATTGTACAGAATTGTTGTCTAGAACGTAAATATTTTCATTTTCTATATTTAAACTTCGAATAAAAAATTTTCCAAAGTATTCTTTAGTTAAAACTTTATTATCAATAAAATCAATTTGATTGAATAGTAACATATTTAATTAGAAATTATTTTTGTTTTTAAAGGAAAACGAAAACGAGCCAAATTTAGAGCTTTAATTGCTTTAGACGAAGAATCTGTTTTAATTTCACAAATAATTTGACCTGTTTTTATTTTACTAATCCAATGGTCAACACTTCCTTTTCCTTTACCCATACGAATTTCTTTAGGCTTTTTAGATATAGGAGTATGAGGGAAAACATTAAAGCGAAGTTTACCTACTTTTTTTATAACTTTATTAATAGTTTGGCGAATAGAAGTTAATTGTTTTGATGTAACACGACCAAAAGACAAAGCTTTTAAATAAACATTACTACTATTTAATTTTAAAGTTAAATTATTATTAATTTTATTGAAATTATTTTTTTTGTGTTGTTTTTTAAATTTTGAATTCTTTGGGATAAAAAGCATAAATAGTCTATTTAATATGAGATCCAGATCTTTATACCAAAAACGCCGTATAAAGTATAAACATGTATTTTAGAATAATCTATTTTAGAATTAAAAGTTTGCGTCGAAACATTACCTACTAGAATTAAAGAGGAACTTGATCTTGGTTTTCCTTTTAATTTACCACTAATTATCAATTTAATACCTTTAATCGAAGTGGTTGTATATTGTAATTTTTTAAAATCATAAATTAATACTTTAAAACATAATTTTAAAAAAGATAAAAATTGACTGTGTTGTTTTTTAGTTAAATTTTTAAATATTTTTTGTAAAAATAATAAAAAAATTTTAGAAGATATTTGTCCCATTGAAAGAAGGGAAAATATTTTTATAAAATCTATAAAAAGAGTAAAACGTCTATTAAATAATGTAGGAATTACTTTTTTAAATTTTTTAAAAAAATAAAAAAGAATAGCTTTTTTATTTTTAAAATTTATAATTTTAAAATCAAACGTAATTGTGTTAATTTTAAAAAGTGTAAATTGCTTTATAATAAAATTTAAAAACGTATTTTTATTAAGATCTAAAGAATTTAAATTCAATTTTTTACGAAATTTTGAAATTTTATTTGTTAAAAAGAAAAGTTCTAAATCTAAAAAAAGGGTGTTAGAAATTATATGTAAATTTTTCTTTGTTACAATAATGTTTTTTTTAAATAAAAGAACTTCTATACTTTTTAAAAAAGAAAAACCGTAAGTCCAAAGTATTGAACTAGAATTTAATAGACTAAAAGTTTTAAATTTATTCTTTATATTATAATTTTGAATCATAATTTATTGTTATTTATTATTTTTTTTTTTAATTTTTTTAATTTTATTTTTTTTTCGCGTAGGAGAAAACTCACCAAATTTGAAACCTATTTTATCACGGGTAATAAAATTTTTTTTAAACTCTTTTCCATTGTGAATTAAAATGTATTTATTGATTAAAAAATTTGGGATTGAAGAAGAGCGACAATAAACTTTAACATTTTTTTTAATGTTAAGTCGTTTACTTAAATTTATTATTGATTTTTCTAAAAACAAACCTTTCCATTTAGATCTACTCATAACTTTTTAGATGTTTTTTTACCTTTAGTTGAAATTCCCCAAGTAGTTTTCCAATGAATACCCCCGTTTGCTCTACCGCCATGAGGATGATCTACTGGATTCATAGCAATACCTCTAACAGTAGGTCGTTTTCCTTTTAAACGATTAATACCAGCTTTTCCAACTCTAATTGTACGGTGAATAGAGTTTGAAACTACCCCTAAAGTTCCATAAGAGAATTTATTTAAAATCTCAATAAATTTTCCTGAAGGAATTTTTATTTTAGAAGTCTTAAAATTTTTTTGAACTAATTGACAATAAGAACCAGCAGATCTTGCGATTTGAGTAGTAGTTCTATTTGATAAATTTAAACTATGAAATAATGAACCTGTTGGTATATTATAAATAGGAGTTCTATAACCTAATTTTAAATCTATTTTTTTAACTGTACAAATTATCAAAGAACCCGGCAATGAAAAATTAGTAGTAAGAGTTTTAAAAAATTGTTTTTTTTTAAAATCAAAAATTAAAGAAATAAAAGAAGATCTATTTGGATCATACATTGTAGTTATAATTATACCTTTAAATTCTTTATTACTAAAATTTAAATTTCTAAATAATCTTTTTACTCTTCCACCTTTATGTCTAACTGTAATTTTACCATTTTTTGAACTTCTTCCTTGAAACGAATGAAATCCTTTAACATTATTTTTATTAATTTTATTTATTTTAGACAGCAAAAATTTAAATATTTTAATTTTGTTTCTAGTAGAATTGTTAATAACGTTGACTTTTTGAGACTTCATAAATTATAAATAATTTTAGTTAAATATTATAAAAACTATTTTATACAAAAATTTAATAGCATATATTTTAAACATACTGGGACTTGAACCCAGGACCTTTGAATTAAAAGTTCATTGCTCTAACCAAAACTGAGCTATATATTTTATATTTATCGAAAAGGGGACTTGAACCCCTATTTTAATAAAAACTAGAATCTAAACCTAGCGTGTCTACCAATTTCACCATTTCGATTTTCTTTTTAACTTAATTATTTTTATAAAATTGAATCAAAAATAAAGCGTTAATAATAGCAATTATTATTCAAAATTAAAATAAATTAACGGCCTTTATTAACTTAAAAAATTGAAATAAAAATTAAAAAAATAGAAAATTTTATTATCTTTAATTTCAATTCATTTTAAATAAATTAGCCGTAAGTATAATAAATACTTAAAATTTTTTTATTTATTTTCCTTTTATTAACTTAAAAAGTTGAAATAAAAAATAAAATATTAGAAAATTTTAATAAAATGAAA
>CANGOA010000208.1 GCA_947455255.1 Flavobacteriia bacterium
CAAGACACAACGAAAACTGCTGAACAAATAAATTTTTCGGACGATATCGGACTAGAAGATTTGATGAATGTCAAATTAACAGTTGCATCCCAAAAAGAATTAAGCATTGAACAAACTCCTGCGATTGTATCTGTATTAACCAAAGAGGACATACAACGAAGTGCTTCTAAAGACATGACAGATGTGATGCGTTTAATCCCTGGATTTGAATTTACTGCCGATGTAAACTCAGAAATTGGACTTGGAGTACGTGGTATCACTGCTACAGAAGGGAAGGTATTGGTAATGATTGATGGGCTACAAATGAATGAAAATTTATACGGTACAACTTCCTGGATTGGTCGATTTGACATCAATCAAATTGAAAAAATTGAGATTATTCGTGGTCCTGGATATGCTGCATACAATGGTTTTGCAGGCTTGGGAGTAATCAATATCATAACGAAAAAAGCACAAGATATCCAAGGAGTAGAAGTTCATGGAACCTATTCTCGTTTAGAAAAAAGTGTTGGGAGAGAGCAACTAAGTATTACTTCAGGTTTTAAGAAAAATGATTTTTCATTAAAAGGTAGTTTGTATACTGGAGGATTGTATCGCTCCGAGGGTTTATTCCAAGATTTAGACACACAGCAAATTGTGATGAATCAACATAAAAATAATTGGGTACAACCATTTCAAGGTTATCTCGTTGCAAATTATAAAGGATTAGAAGTAAAATATTTTCATGAAAATTATAATACCATCACTCCCTTCCATTTAGATGATTTACTTCAAAAACCAGGAATGTCCAATTTTCAAACAAGGCAATTTGACGCTACCTACAAATACAACGTTAATTCTAAATTAATACTAAGTCCAAGAATAAATTACACCAATCACCAGCCCTACTTAACCAACGATTTTTCAGATTCAACAAACAAGGATCCTGGTTACTTAGTGTATGATCATGATAATTATCGATTTACAAGTAATTTAGCTGGTCAATACAAAATCAATGAAAATATCCAAGTGAATGTAGGAGTTGGTTATTTTCACGACAGAGCAGAAAAACATCTAAAATCGTACGATGCAAACTCCGATGAAAAAGATTCACTCTTATGTACCTATTGGGATTTTAATGATTATGCTGAATTATTTATCCAAAAACCAAGTTTTACAATTTCAGCAGGAGCAAGACATGAGTACCACAATGCATTTGGAAATGTTTTTCTTCCTCGTTTTGCAGCAACCAAACAATTTAATAAGTTCAACATAAAAGCAGCATATAGTCATGCGTTTCGTGCACCATTAGTAGAGAATATATTAATTAATCCTACAATTAAACCGGAAATTACAAAGGTTGCGGAAATTCAATTCAGTTACAAACCCACTAAATTTTTAATGACAAGTATCAATGTATTTGATAATTCTATCTCTAATGTTATTGTTTACGGTGTAATAGGATCGCAGGAAAACTATTTTAATTATGCCCATATTGGTACTCGAGGAGTTGAATCCGAAATTCTTTATCAACACAGTAAATTTACCTTCGGTGGAAATTATTCGTATTATTTCAAAACACAAAATGATGTATTAAAATACCAAGCAAACAACACCAATCAATTAGTCGGCTTTGCGCCTCATAAATTCACATTAAACAGTAAATATGCGTTTTCAGATCGTATCCATCTTTCTACTTCCTTGATTGTTTTAGGAAAACGATATGCGTATACGCATAAAAACAGTAGTGACGAACCTGTTCAAAGTGAATTAGATCGTAGTTTTATTTGGAATGCAACACTTTCTTTTACCAATATTTTCCAGAAAGGTTTTTCAGCCCAATTAGGGGCGTTTGACCTATTGAACTCCGGGTATGTATATGCACAAGGCTACAACGGAGGGAAAGCACCTTTTAGAGCAACTGGTAGAGAAATTTCACTTCGCATATCCTACGTTTTTACTAAAAAATAAGTATGGCATTATTTATTTCACTTAAGAATAAACTCATTTGGGGACCAATTATAGCGATTACGGTTGCTGTATTGTCAATCGGTATCGCAACAATTATTTTTCAAAAAAAAACGAGTGAAAATAAATTAATTGAAGATACAAATGCTCTTTCTGAAATTTTAGTAAAGAATATTAAGCCCGCAGTAATTTTTGAAGATAATCAGGCAATATTAAATGTTATTGAAGGATTAAAAGATAAAAAAGTAATTGCATACTCCGCAGTGTATAACGGTGAGGATAATTTGATTTCTGAAAAATCCTTTTCTCCTGTTCCTATCGCAAAAACAAGAAATGTACTTAAAGAACAAACAGGAAATTCTATTCATGGAAATTTTTTATATACTAGACAAACCATCTTTGAGGAAGGAAAAAAAATAGCTTCCTTAATAATTGTTACTTCTTTAAAACACCTACAAAATGAATTGAAAGAATTTATTCGTTTGTTTTCCATCATCGTACTCATTGTCTTAACGGTTACATTCACACTACTATTCTTTTTTCAACGAACCATTTCCACTCCAATTCTAAAATTAACCGAAGCGGCAATCAATATTTCAAGAAATAAAAAACATATCAATTTATCCATGAATCGTTCGGATGAACTGGGAGTACTAGCAACAGTCTTTGATAAAATGGTTTACGACATCGTTGATGCAAAAGAATTGGCAGAGAATTCACGAAAAATGAAGGAAATATTCTTAGCGAACATGAGTCATGAAATTCGTACACCCATGAATTCTATCCTAGGATTTACCAACTTAGTCATGAACACAGAACTAAGTGCTAAACAAAAAGAATTTTTATCCAACATTAAAATTAATGCCTCCAATTTATTAGTCATCATAAATGACATCTTGGATTTTTCAAAAATTGAAGCGGGCAAGATTAACTTAGAAAAAGTGAGTTTCTCCATCGAAGAAATTGCTAAACAAGTTATAACAGCATGTAAAGAGAAAGCAAATTCCAATCAAAGTAGCATTGAATTAATTGTAGATCCTTCCATTCTATCATGGCATTTAGGAGATCCAACTAGGTTATATCAAATGCTACTTAACCTTAGCTCAAATTCGGTTAAATTCACAAAAAATGGGAGTGTCCAAGTAAAAATTTCAAAAGAAAAAACACTTTCTGAAAACGAAGAATTAATCCATTTTAGTGTGAAAGATACTGGAATTGGAATTGACAAAGAGAACGCTACTAAGATGTTTGAAAGTTTTACGCAAGCTTCTGACAGCATAACACGTAAATATGGGGGTACAGGATTAGGATTGAGTATTGTGAAGCAATTGGTAGAACTACATGG
>CANGOA010000209.1 GCA_947455255.1 Flavobacteriia bacterium
CAAAGAACCGTTTAGCGTGGAGCGAATTCAATTGGAACGTGAACTAGTCAAAGCGAAATATGATTTGAGCGATGAAGAACTTTCTTATTTTGTTTACAGTGAAAAACGAAGCAACAATGCCTACAATAAAAAGTACCAAAAAATTAATATATTGATGAAAAATGGAGAAATTATTGACATTTCTCAGGCATCAGATAATTTGAATATTTCAGCGCTTTCACAACCTGTCGATAAATATTGTTTGTGTTATCCTATATAGACAAAAGACTATGAGACAAAAGAACAAAGACTTAACTTTAATTCTAATTCTATCACAAGTCTATTTTCTTTTATCTTTCAACTTTTAACTTTCGACTTTTAACTTTTAACTTTCAACTTTCAACTCAAATGAAAACAGCAATCGTACTCGGCGCATCTGGATTAGTAGGGACAGAATTGGTTCACCAACTTTTAAAAACTACCGAATTTGGGAAAGTAAAAATTTTTGTTCGTAGAACATTAGGAATCAACAATCCAAAACTAGAAGAACATTTAATTGACTTTGACAATCTTTCTGCTTGGAAACAAGATTTGGTTGGGTATACCTTGTTTTCTTGCATGGGAACTACGTTGAAAACTGCTGGTTCCAAAGAAAAACAATATATCATCGATTTCACCTATCCTTATCAATGTATCGATGCTGCTATTCAGAATGGAACCAAACAATTTGTATTGGTTTCTTCCTTAGGTGCAAAAGCAAGTTCTTCTAATTTTTATTTGAGAATGAAAGGAGAATTAGAGGAAGCAATTAAAAAATTAAATCCGAGTAATTTTATTGTTTTTAGACCGTCAATTTTGGATGGGAATCGTGTAGAGAGTCGACCTGCGGAATACAAAGCAATTCAAATTATGCGAAAAGTTGGGAAGATCCCTTTTTTAAAGAAATATGCACCGACATTGGTGAGTGATTTGGCGGGAAGTATGATACGCTTGGCGTTGAAAGATAAAGAAGGATTGAAAATTGTAGAAAGTTTGGAGATTTAAGGTGTTGTTTCGCGGTGCGAAACATAGGATTTTCTCTTACTTTTTTCTGGTCAAAAAAGTAAGCAAAAAGACCTTTGTCGCTGTAAAAGCATCGGCTTTTCATTCGGAACGTTCGCTACAAAAACAAAACTCCTCCTTCGTCGTCAAACACTTGTTTTTGTTACGCTACCTTATCCGATAAAAGCACGATTAACTTTTACAATGCGATGGATTTCGCTTCGGGTGATTATGTTTCGGGAGTACTTCGATGTTAACGAACGTCAAACTGAGCGGAGTCGAATTCCTATATTCATTACGTGTTTAATTAAGACTTCTTTCATTTTTTATAATTACAAATCTAAAACAATCTTTATATTTCCCCCTAACTTATCTGCCTGACTACTTGTTAATTCACCTAGTCTTGAAATGAGTCGTTTTTTATCAATTGCTCTAATTTGATCTACTAAAATATCGCTTAAAACATCAAGCTGACCTTTATCTAAATGCACTCTTAATAATTCACTTTCGGGTAAAATATTCGTTGTGACAGGACAGACTATAACCGATGGATGACTTTCATTTAATAAATCTGTTTGAACGATAACAACTGGACGAACTTTACCAGGCTCTGTTCCTTTTGCAGGATTTAAGTTCGCAAGCCAAATTTCAAATTGTTTAATCTTCATCTATTAAATCTTCAAATTCATGTAAAATAGCTAAGGATTCACTTCTTGATGCTTTCGATTCTTTTACCAATTGTTTTTTTAATAATGCACGTTTATTATACTCATTGTAAAGCTTCAAAGCTTCATTTATATATCGATTTCTAGCCAAATGTAATTTTGAAGTCAATATTTCAGTATCCTGAAAAATGGCATCATCTAATTTTAAAGAAAGAGTTTTCATTGTCGTTATTTTTAATAAAGATACATACTAATAGTATATACTCCAAAAAAAATAATTCATTTATCCCTTAAAATACCTTTATTTACTTGATACAAGTATCTGTTTTTTTATTTTCTTTGCAGCGGTCAACTGTGTGACTAATTTACGCCTATTTTTCAATGAAAAAATTTAAAAATCTAATCTTCTACATCCTAACAATCGTAGGGTTTTCAGTTGCTATTTTTTGGATTATTGAATTTGGTAAAAAATTAGAATTAGGCAAGAAAATTAAGCTTCCAGTTTCACACAATACGAATTGGGTAGAATTCAAAAACACATTACTTCATAATTTAGAACATCCTCTTGCCTTATTATTAGCTCAAATCCTTATCATCGTATTAGTTTCAAGGTTGTTTGGATGGTTATTTAAAAAGATTGGTCAACCAACTGTTATTGGTGAAATATTAGCAGGAATCTTGCTTGGACCTTCTTTAGTCGGAATGTATTTTCCTGAATTTTCGCATGCATTATTCCCGAAAGAATCCTTAGGAAATCTTCAGTTTTTAAGTCAGATTGGACTAATCTTCTTTATGTTCGTCGTAGGGATGGAATTGGACATTAAAGTACTAAAAAACAAAGCAAATGATGCTGTAATCATTAGTCATGCGAGTATCATCATTCCATTTGCTTTGGGAATGGGATTGGCATATTTTGTGTATGATTCTTTTGCAGCAGAAGGAACCCAATTCTTATCTTTTGCTTTATTTATGGGGATCGCTATGAGTATCACTGCTTTCCCTGTACTAGCCCGTATCGTACAAGAGCGAGGTATGCATAAAACCAAATTAGGAACTGTTATTATCACGTGTGCAGCTGCAGATGACATCACCGCTTGGTGTATTTTAGCAGCAGTTATTGCTATTGTGAAAGCAGGAACTTTCGTTAGCGCACTATATACAATCTTATTAGCAGCACTGTATGTATTAGTTATGCTTAAAGTTGTTCGACCATTCTTAACCAGAATTGGAGAAATTAATGCGAATCGTACCCACCTAAACAAACAAGTGGTAGCGATCTTCTTTATCATCTTGTTGTTCTCTGCTTGGGCAACAGAAAGTATCGGAATTCATGCTTTATTTGGTGCTTTTATGGCTGGTGCAATCATGCCTGAAAGTACAAGTTTTAGAGATATTTTCATTTCCAAAGTGGAAGATATTGCACTTATTTTATTACTTCCATTATTCTTTGTTTTTACTGGATTAAGAACTGAAATTGGATTGTTAA
>CANGOA010000210.1 GCA_947455255.1 Flavobacteriia bacterium
GATTATTTACAAAATCATTCCAATCTAATTGTGCACAAACAAATCGACTTCTGGGTGCATATTTTAGAGAATAGTTATATGAGCTTTGATTATTCACTTTTTCAGAAAGAAAGAAAATTTTAGAATAGACAAAAGTAGATAATATGAGAAATCCAATTAATAAACAAACTCTTAGAAGAGTAGGATTTATGATAATGTATGATAAAACTATCAAGAAAAAAACAAAAAAAGATCCAGTAGAAAGTGTAGACAATAATGCGATAATAAATACAACATTTTTCTTTGTAATGAATTTATTTTTTTTAATCATTTCAAAGAAGAATGCTATGGTTATAAATACTCCAAACCCTCCAGGTTCCCAAAAAGGTCCAGAATTTCTAATTAAATTTTTAGCAGTCTCACCGTCAGCATCTTCATAGCCAACACCATAAGTATATACTATAATATGGTCACGTCCAGGTGAAGCTAGCTGAAATGGAGAAATATATTCTGAAATACGAGTGAAAAATTCATCAAATTGTTCTTGGTAAAATAAATATGGAATAAAAATAATAACTGCTAATACTGAGAAAAAATAAATTATATTTATATAATAATCTAATATTTTTTCACCTATTATTTTTATTGTAGTATAAGCATAGATTATTCTAAAAAAATAGCCTAATATTATATTAGGTTCATTTACTGAAAACCAGTAAACTTGTGCCATGAAAATTGAAAAATAGATGAGTGAGTATACAATAATAAATGCGTCTACTTTTTCACGTTTATAGACAAAAAGTAAAAATGAAATAACAAAACCTACATACAAATAAATATCAGATACAAAAAAAGGCATGCTAGTTTGTGCTATGAAAAAGTATAGTAATAAGTACTTTCCGAAGACACGAAATTTATGAAAAAAATGGTCATTATCAAATTTATTGAAAGTATCAACAGGCGACATTTGAGTCGATATTTGAGATGTAAATTGACTCATTTAATTATTTATTTCTTTTATTACTATACAAGGATTTCCTCCTGCAATGACATTTGAAGGAATATCTTTTGTTACAACGCTTCCAGCACCAATTACTGAATTTTCTCCAATGGTAACACCTTTTAGTACAGTTACATTTACACCTAACCATACATTTTTATTGATTAAAACTGGTTTTGAAACCCCAGCCCTAGGGTCATCTAAATGCCAATCAGAATCAGTAATTAAAGTATTTGCACCACATCGAACATTTTCTTTCAAAATTATGGATGTAAAAGCACCAATAACAGTTCCGCTAAATCCACAACCATTCCCTATTTCAATTGTTGCGCCATTTTTTAATGTAGATAATGAACAATTTCTATTTATACCAATTAAATTAGAGTTTGGATAAGATCGAAAAGTTAAATTTGATGATAGTTTAATATTAGAGTTCTTTGCTTTGTATATATATGTTTGACCGAAGAAATTAGAATTTTTAGGGTACTTAATATTAAAAATTAAAAATTTAATAAACATAAAAAAATTAAATATGATTTTAATTAAGAATTCTTTAACAAGATAAATTTTTCTTCCAATATCATTCATAAACAGTATAAAATTTAATCAAAGATTTAAGGTTATGTATTTTATATAATTATATTAATATTATTATGTTATATCATTGAATTCATTAATAATGTGTGATCTAATCTAGGATATTCTAATCGAGATGAAAACCCATCATCCATATTAGCCCTAAACCCAAAAGTAACGTTCATTTCCTCAAGAATTTTTAAAGTATCGTTATTATAAGAATTACAAGGGTGAGACATTGTAAATATATTACTTCCTGTAATAGAATTTAATATATTTCTATTCGTTGTATATTCTTCAAGTTGCCCTGAATAATTTAGTGATTTAAGTGATGTAGGGTGAGTGTGAGAATGAAGACCAATAATATGACCTGTTTCGTGTAAATATTTTATTTTCGATTCATCATTCCATAAATGTAGTGCAGTTTCGTCAACATTAAAATTGTTATTTTCAATCATTGCATCCATTATTTTATAATATTTTTCTTGTCCTAAAATTTCATCTCTAATAAATCTGAAAATTTTATCTTCTTTAGTATAATATGGAAAAGATGAAAGAAACTCATTTATATTTAAATTTAATAAACCCTTTTTAACAATCTTATCGAATTCAGAAGTTTCAATGGTTTTATTAAAACTATCATAAAAATCGTTAATGGATTTAAATTGGTCAAATCGAAAAAATCTATATATTTCTATTTTTTCTTTAATTCCAAGAATAGGTGAAGTATATACAAACCAAAAAGCTTGAATTTTAAATTCTTCTAATATTGGTAATGCAATATCGAATTGGCATAATAAATTGTCATCGAAAGTTATACATATATCATTTTTTGATAAAGTATTATTTTGAGATTTTTCCAACCATTCAATCGCATTTAATAAATTAAAGTTTTCAATTAAATAGTTTAAGATTTTTCTAAATTGATCTCCAGAAATTGATCCTTGTCCTTTAGGATGCTTTGTTTCATCATGAAAATGATGAAACATAATACCATGTGGTTTATTATTCATTGATTAAATTAATATAAATTTCAAAATAGAATAGGTTTAATGTAAAGAAAATATGTTCAAAAATAAAATAAAAAAATATTTCTATTTATTAAAGATTAAATATAAAAATTCAAGTATTTAAAACATATTTAATTATTTTACGAATATAGTGTCTTATTTTCAGTAATAAAAGTTATAACCTTAACAATTTAAGTTGTTTATTTAAAGTAATATTAAATTTAAATTCTTGTAAATCTTTAAAAAAACTAGTTAATGGACAAAAAACAGGTTAAAAAACTAAGAAGTGTAGATCTAAGTTTAAAAACCAACCTTACTTGTCTGTTTATATGGTATTACAATTTTGATTTTAAAATACTTAATAACCTCAGTTCGATTAAAAAAGTGCTATCTGATCAGTGATTTTTACGTCATATTTAATAGCTGGTTTTTTAGGAAAGAAACTATATGCTATTAAAACAGAAATAAGGTTAGAAATAAAATTTTCAAAGCTTCTATGTCTTGAATGTTCAACTTGGCAAA
>CANGOA010000211.1 GCA_947455255.1 Flavobacteriia bacterium
AAAACAGTTCCTTCTGGAGAAATCGAATCTGGATGGATGGGATTGGATTCAGGACCACAAACTTCTTTAGATTGCGCTGAAATCATTAAAAATTCTAAATTAATTCTTTGGAATGGTCCTATGGGTGTTTTCGAAATGGAAAATTTCCAACAAGGGACAAAAGATGTTGCGAATTCCATTGTAGAGGCTACAGCAAAAGGTGCTTTCTCCTTGATTGGTGGTGGTGATTCTGTTGCAGCGATCAATAAATTTAATTTGGCGGATAAAGTGAGTTATGTTTCTACTGGTGGTGGGGCTATGTTGGAATACCTAGAAGGGATCGAATTGCCAGGAATCAAAGCAATTAATTCGTGATAAATTTGTTTTTTTCTTCGTTCGACTGCGAAATTAATATCGTCATTTACTAATGTAAACTCCTCAATTAATTTCTTGTCTGCCTCGAAAAATTCCAAATTTCTTACGAATTAGAAATTCATATAATTCTTTAAAAGCCACATTTTTGTGGCTTTTTTTATTGAACAATTTCTAATAAATCACTCTCAAAAATTCTAATAGGTGAGATTACAGGTTCTTCGAGTGGAATTTTGGTTCCATATCGTGCTTTTACAATTGTTGCTACTTTAGGATCAGTAAGATCAAATTCTTTGAGTTTTTGTAAACTTCCTAATTCGAGATTAAATGTATTTAAATAGACTTTCCACACTAATTCTGAACAATAAAGTTGGTCGTCTGACCAATTAAAGTAAATGTCATAGTGTTTATTTAACTGTTTGTTTAAGTTATTTATGAAGATTAATTCATGGTTTTTAGTAAAATAAGAATCCCTTTTTTTTATTCGTTTGACTACATATTTACTTTTAACTCCATGGTTGACCCATTGCTTAAATGGAGTAATTTTAACAGGTTTCACAGCTTCATATACAACCAATTCAATTCCTATTTTAACGATAATTCCACAGTGTGAATACGTAGATTTTGTTGCACGTTGTATTGCGTTACTTTGAGTTGAAGTTGATGTCTGAAAAATGACATCTCCTGTTTTGTATTTGGAGGTAGTATTTGGGTGAGTTAATCCAAAACTTGCAAAAAGTAGTAGTGTTATGATAGAATTTTTCAGCATGTTTTATTAGATTTATAAATAAGTAATCTTCGTTTGTCAAAATGATACATCACAACGAATAGACCAATCGAAGTGAATAAATGTTTTAGTGTGTGTCCACTCACTAATTTTAAAAGACTAAATATTTCATCATCAAAATGTTCTGTAATTTTTGCTAGAAAATAAAATACAAATAAGTACCAGTATGCATTGCTTTTGTTGAGTTTAGAAGGAAAAATGATTAAAATGATAGGAATAGATATCATCGGGTAAAATTGAACCAATACATAATAATTTAAATTCCCGTGATTCAATTTTTCACTTATATACCAATAACTAACAGATACAATTCCTGCCAAAATCAGAGGAATCGATACTTGCTTACCCAGTCTTTCTGAAATGAACTCACTTAATATGATAGCGAATAAACTCATAAATGCGAATGTCATTGGTATCCGATCCCAAATTAATCGATCATTAGTAGGTGAGAGGTGGTAATATGCTGAACCGAATGATACGAAAATAATCCCTAGATAAAATAACAAGTAGGATATTCTATTTTCATGAATGTAAGAGAAACGTTCGATTTTTTTTAATTTGAAAACGCCAATCATACCAACCAATAAAAATGGAATGTTGGAAATGACATTTAAAAAATTTGAAATGTAAAAAAATGATCGTTGATCACTAAAGTGATGATAACCTTCTGACTGAGATATTGGATCTAGTAAGACTGCTAATATGATTCCTAAAATCCCTATGGTTAATAGTGCTTGTTTTGTGATTAGTTGTTTGTTCATAGTACAAAAGTAGTTTCTTAGTATTGAAATACTTTTGACATAGATCAAAAAAGCCCCACTGATAAATCAGCAGGGCTTCCATATTGTGTTAGGTAAGATTATTTACCTTCCATTTTATCTTTCAATGCAGATAATGCATCTAAATCACCTAACGTAGATTTCTCAGAGTTAGAGTTGATTGCTTTCACTGCTTGAGCAGTTGAGCTTCCAGCACCAGCTTTTTTACCACCTTTTGATTCAGTAGATTTAGTTGCTGTAGTTGGACGATCTTCTCCTTCTTCGAATAAACGTGTGTGAGATACAACGATTTTTTTAGATTCTTTGTTGAATTCAATCACTTTGAAATCTAAAGTTTCGTCAATTTTAGCATTTGATCCGTCTTCTTTTTTCAAGTGTTTTGCAGGACAAATTCCTTCAACACCGTAAGGAAGAGCAACAATACCAGATTTGTCTTTCGTTTCAACGATAGTACCTTGGTGGATAGTTCCTTCTCCGAAGATTGTTTCAAATACATCCCATGGATTCTCTTCCAATTGTTTGTGTCCTAAAGAAATACGACGGTTTTCACGATCGATTTCTAACACAACAACTTTCATTTCGTCACCAACTTTACAGAATTCAGATGGATGCTTGATTTTTTTCTGCCAAGAAAGGTCAGAAATGTGAATCAATCCGTCAACACCTTCTTCTAACTCAACAAATACACCAAAGTTTGTGAAATTACGAACTTTAGCATCGTGTTTCGTTCCAACTGCATATTTAGCTTCGATAGCTGTCCATGGATCTGGCATCAATTGTTTGATACCTAAAGACATTTTTCTTTCTTCTCTGTCTAAAGTCAATACAACAGCTTCTACAGTATCTCCAACAGACATGAAGTCTTGCGCAGAACGTAAATGTTGTGACCAACTCATTTCAGAAACGTGAATTAAACCTTCAACACCAGCAGCGATTTCAACGAAAGCACCGTAATCAGCCATAACAACTACTTTACCAGATACTTTGTCTCCAACTTGGATATTAGCATCTAAAGCATCCCATGGGTGAGCGCTCAATTGTTTCAATCCTAAAGCAATACGTTTTTTGTCATCATCAAAATCAAGAATTACTACATTCAATTTTTGATCTAACTCAACGATTTCTTCTGGGTGATTTACACGACCCCAAGAAAGGTCAGTAATG
>CANGOA010000212.1 GCA_947455255.1 Flavobacteriia bacterium
CGCACCTTTCCTGCAGAGCAAACATTACGCCCGTCTCCTCAACGAATATTGGGTAGAACCATCATAGAGTTTATCAGGATACTTATTCCAGAAACTACTATTCTGATCTGCAGTATTCTGTTTATTGCCTATGCTCACGACCTGCTGGTAGAAAAACATTGGTGGGAGATCGCATATACATTGCCTATATATTATTTATACTACATGGGGCTGCCTGCGTTTTTGGTCACTTTTGTTATGAAATGGTTGTTCGTACGAAAGTTCAATGCAGAGCAAAAACCTATGTGGACGCCCAAGGTATGGATCAGTGAAGCAATTACATCAACATATGAAGCATTGACTGTTCCTTTTGTTCTCGACTATATGAGGGGAACACCATGGTTACCAATATTACTTCGTCTGATGGGCGTAAAAATCGGAAAGAGAGTTTGGATGAACACAACCGATATCACAGAATTTGACATGGTGAGCATTGGAGATGATACTGCATTGAATGAAGATTGTGGTCCCCAAACTCATTTGTTTGAAGACAGGGTAATGAAGGTTGGTCCGATCAAGATCGGTAAGCGCTGCAATATTGGCGCTCGTTCCATCATTCTCTATGATAGTGAGATAGGTAATGATGTAGGTGTCGATCCTTTGTCATTGGTAATGAAAGGGGAGAATCTGCAACCGGAAACCAATTGGGGCGGTAGTCCTGTAAGGTCTGCTTAGTTTAAATTATCTCAATAGCATTACTGTCATATTTTATTAAAATATTAACGGCATTGATACAACATTACCTGTAAATTTACGTTGGTTGGATCGATAGTATTGTTCCTTTCCTACAGGGCTTTTTTGTCATTACTTTATTACATTTACCATCCGAAAACTAACTCATGCAAATACTTTCCGTTTTATTGCTACAGGCTACTACTGCATTGCCTGATACTGCTGTAAAAGCTGCTGTACAAGCAACAGCACCCGCTGAAAAGATATCATTATTCCATCTGTTGATGGAAGGAGGCGTATTGATGATACCCTTGTTGTTGTGCTCTCTGGTATTGGTATATGTATTCTTTGAGCGACTTTCAGTTGTTCGGAAAGCCGCTGTTATTGACGATAAGTTTATGCAGCGTATCAAAGAGCAGGTGATGAATAAAAATGTAGAGGCGGCTAAAGCTAGCTGTCGCACTAGTAATACACCGGTAGCTCGTATGATAGAGAAAGGGCTCGACAGGATAGATAAGCCATATGATATTGTTGAAAAGACACTCGAAAATACCGGTAAACTTGAGGTCTACAAACTGGAAAGAAATCTCTCTGTCATCAATGCTATATCCGGTATTGCGCCAGTTCTTGGGTTTCTGGGTACAATAGCTGGTATGATCATTCTGTTCTTCAATGTTCAGCACCAGGGCTTTTCTTTGGAGACTATTGCGGGAGGTATCTATACCAAGATGGTCACTTCGGCATCCGGATTGATCATTGGTCTTTTTGCATATCTGGGTAGTGCCTATCTCAATGCTCAGATCAATAAGAGTGTAAACAGAATGGAAGCAGCTTCTGTAGAGTTTTTAGATATTGTCATGGAAACAAAGGGCGAATAATGAATATCAGGAGGCGATTAAGAGAAGAACCACACGGACATTCATCAGCGTTGAATGATATTTTATTCATTCTGCTTTTGTTTTTTCTGATCATATCTACATTGGCCAATCCCAATGTGGTGAAACTAAGCATTCCTAAAGCTAAGAGCGACACCAAAGCAAAGCAGACCGTAGTTGTGTCTATCAACGACAAACAACAGTTCTTTGTGGGTACTACAGCAGTTGCTGCAGATTCTTTGAAGCTGTATATATCAGGAGCACTCGCTAAGTCTCAGGATGCTGAACCAACCGTTGTGATCAACGCAGATAAGTTGGCTACTGCCGATAATATAGTTGCTGTTATGCGCGCTGCTCACGACCTTAATCTGCGTACAGTATTGGCCGTAGATAATAATAGCAGATAACTGAGTACAAAAGTCAAATGCAATAAAACATAAGCGCCTTTCATCGAAGGCGCTTATGTTTTTTAATGAATTGATCAGTGTTTGGATTTCAATTTATCTTTGAACACTTTCTGGAATTTTTCAACTTTGGGTCTGATAACGAAAGAGCAATACGGGGCATCGCCATTATCATTGTAGTAATTTTGATGATAATCTTCTGCTTTGTAGAAAATAGTAAATGGAGCTATCTCAGTTACAACAGGTTTGTCAAATACCTTTTCATCGTTCAGCTTTTTCTTATACTCCTCAGCCTTGGCTTTTTGTTGCGCATTATGATAGAAAATCGAAGAGCGGTATTGTGTGCCCACATCATTACCCTGTCTGTTCAACTGAGTAGGGTCGTGAGTCATCCAGAATGCTGCAAGCATCTCGTCATAGCTAATGATGGTAGGGTCGAACACGATGTTACACACCTCTGCATGTCCTGTAGTGCCATTGCACACTTCCTTATACGTTGGGTTCTTAACATGCCCACCGGTAAAACCGGACTCTACAGAGATCACACCTTTTAATTCCTGAAACTGTGCTTCGGTGCACCAATAACAGCCGGCACCAAAAGTAGCTGTATCTAAATGAGCGGTAGTCTCACTTTTTTGATCATTCATTTTTTGAAAAGTTTTTGAGTATTGAAGATTGTCATGTTGTGCACAGGCCGATAATCCGGCAAGTTGCAATAGCAATAATGCACCGTGTTTGAGTTGCTTTAGCATCGTTATCAAATTTAGGACTATATACGATGATAGTCAGCACGAGGATTTCTATATCGATATAGACAAATATCAATTGGCAATTTGTTGACATAACCCTTGATAATAAAGGCTTTCAACAGATTTGATAATAATAACTTTAGCATTAAATAACATGCTATCAGAAAATATGTCAAAAAAGATGAAAAAAGACTTTGAAAATCAACTCAATGCTTTAATTTTGTCCTCGGAGAGATGGCAGAGTGGTCGATTGCGGCGGTCTTGAAAACCGCTGACTGTCAAAGGTCCGGGGGTTCGAATCCCTCTCTCTC